>DXEN01000033.1 GCA_019114945.1 Candidatus Parabacteroides intestinigallinarum
GAGGTCGCTTCCAGAAAGGGATGTACGTAATCCGAAGGTGTCGCTTCGCTCCACCCTCGGTTACACAAAGTGGGACGGTTCCACCGTCCTATAAGGTCTCCTGTCAATAATTATCAATCGTCAATTGTGAATTGTCAATTGATTAACACACCCCCTGCCCCCTCTCCAGAGGGGAATGGATGCACCCAGCAATCATAAATCATAAATTGTCAATTATGCACCTATCTGCCTCGGCCAACGCACGTATGTTAAAATGCCAACGCACCTACGTGACTTGGGCAACGCACGTATCTGCGATGGAAAGTACCAGGAACTCGTAACTCATAACTCATAAATTACAAATAAAAAATACTTGAAAGAGAATAATCCCCGAAAAATCAGTAAATTTGGAAACGGCTTATACAAGCCCAAGGAATCCGGAATGACACGAATGAATAATAGATAAAATGATGGTTAGTATGGGGAATAAAATGAATTTATCGACCTTGAGTTTTTGTATGTGTGGCGTTTTCGCCGCGCAAAGCGTGGGCGCGGAAGATACCGACCACCCGAATATTATTTACATTATGTCCGACGACCACGCCTCGCAAGCGGTAAGCGCGTATGGAGGCATCCTGTCGGATATTCTGCCCACGCCGAATATCGACCGCATCGCCCATGAAGGCGCGATACTCCAGAATTGCTTCGTGACCAACTCTATCAGCACGCCCAGCCGGGGAGCGATTCTTACGGGGCAATACAGCCAAAAGAATGGGGTGTATACGTTGCAAGACCCGTTGGATCCCGACCACCCGAACGTGGCTAAGCGCTTGCGGCAAGCGGGGTATCAGACGGCTATCATCGGCAAGTGGCATTTGCATACGGAGCCGACGGGTTTTGATTATTATAATGTATTGCCGGGACAAGGACGTTATATCAACCCTGAATTGATAGAGAAAGGGGAGTGGGGAGACGACCCGCGAAAGGACGCCCAGGGAGGAAAGGTGTACACCGGGCACTCGACCGACGTGATAGCGAGCGAGGCCATCAAATATATGGACAACAGGGATAAAAGCAAGCCTTTCTTCTTGATGTGCCATTTTAAGGCCCCACATCGTCCGTGGACGCCCGCCGACCGCTTTAAGGACTTGCTGAAAGACGTGACAATCCCGGAACCGGAGAATTTGCTGGATACGTACGAAGGGAAAGGAGACTACACGCGGTTGCTGCGGATGAGCATGGAGCATTTGAATCGTACGGATTTAAAAACGGAGATCCCGACGAACATGAGCCGCGACGAATTGCGCCATTGGGCATATCAACTGTATATCAAGGATTACCTGCGTTGCATAGCGGGCATCGACGAGAATGTAGGGCGCATCCTGGATTATCTGGACGAGAAGGGATTGACCGAGAACACCGTGGTGATTTATACGGGCGACCAAGGCTTTTTCCTGGGCGAGCATGGCTGGTTCGACAAGCGGTTGATGTACGAGGAGTGTTTGCGTATGCCCTTCGTAATCCGTTACCCGAAGGAGATTAAACCGGGCACGAGGAATGAGGATATCGTGGTGAATATCGATTTCGCGCCTTTGTTCCTGGATTACGCGGGCGAGCGCAAGCCGGAGACCATGCAAGGGGAAAGCTTCCGCGCGAACCTCCGGAACGAGACCCCGGCGGATTGGCGGACGGCGATGTATTACCGGTATTGGATGAACGCGGATAACGACCATAACGTAACGGCCAACTATGGCATCCGTACCGATCGTTATAAATTGATTTTCTACTATGGCGAGTCGTTGGGCATGACCGGGACGAAAGATGAGTCGAGAACCCCGGAGTGGGAATTGTATGATTTGAAAGAAGATCCGATGGAAATGCGTAATCTGTACAAAGACCCCGCTTATCAGGATTTGATTAAAGAGTTGAAGACAAAACTCCTGGAGTTGAAGCGTCAATACGACGACGAGGATAGCAAATATCCGGTAATGGAGGAGATAGCGAGGAAATATTATTGGTAACCCATTTATTTTCCGTACATTTGTCTGTATCTAAATCTTAAAGCGACAAATTGTTATGAAAACATGGGTACATACAGACAAAGCGTTTATGGAGTCGGTGATCCGCCAAAGCCCGATATGTTTCGTGGGCTTGGCGGACACGGACGGGACTCCGTACGTGCTGCCGATGAATTTCGGCTATCATGAGGGTGTGATTTATCTGCATTCCGCCCAGCAAGGACGGAGTATCTCTATTCTGGAGCGCAATCCGAAGGTGTGCGTGGCGTTCAGTATCGATAACACCTTGGTCTATCAACACCCGGATGTGGCTTGCAGCTATCGGATGCGCTCGAAAAGCGTGATCGCTTGGGGCAAAGTCGCCTTCGTGGACGACGCGGAAGGGAAAGTGGAAGCCCTGAACCACATCATGCGCCAATACTCGGACAAGACATTCCGCTACAGCGATCCGGCCATCCGCAACGTGAAAATATGGAAAGTCGCGGTCGAGGAGATCACGTGCAAGGAGTTTGGCGCTCCCCATCAGAAACCTGTTTAAATCCTAAAAATAAATCGTATCATGAGAAACATCCTATGCGCGTTTATCGCGACGCTTTGCCTGCTCCCGTGGCGTGGAGAGGCGTGTACCTCCATTATTATATCCGGGAAAGCGACACCGGACGGCCGGCCGCTGATGTGGAAACATCGCGACACCGGCGCGGCGAACAACCATATCGTCTATTTCGACGAGGGCGGCTACCGCTTCTTAGGGCTGGTGAATAGTAGCAAGAAAGGTTCGAGGGCGGTTTGGAACGGGACGAACGAGACCGGTTTCTCCATCATGAACACCGCCTCGTATAACCTGAAAGATGACGACGTGAAAGGGATGGGACGGGAAGGCACCGTGATGCGCAAGGCGCTGACGGTGTGCAAGACCGTGGACGACTTCGCCCATTTCCTGGACACGCTGCCCCGCCCGATGCGGGTAGAGGCCAACTTTGGCGTGATTGACGCTTACGGAGGCGCCGCTTATTTCGAGACGAATAATACCCGCTATTACAAGAAAGACGTGAACGATCCGAACGTAGCCCCGGACGGTTACCTGATTTATACGAACTTCTCACGGGAAGGCCGCGAGGATGAGGGAAAAGGGTACATCCGTTACGAGACCGCCCGGAAGCTTTTCCAAGAGATGCGCGCCGACGGATTCACGCCTCACCATATCTTGCAACGGATTTCCCGCTCGTTCTACCATAGCCTTTTGGGTATCGACTTGAAGGATGCGGCACAAAGCCCGAACAACCATACGGGATGGGTCGTGGACCAGGACTTCATCCCGCGGGTAAACAGCACGGCCGCGATCGTGGTTCAAGGCGTGAAACCCGGCATGAATCCGGAGCTGACCACCATGTGGACTGTATTGGGCTATCCGCCTACCTCGGTCGCGATACCGCTGTGGGTGAAGATGGGAGCGAAGCAACCGGCTTGGGTATTGTACGACGAGAGCCGCGAGACCGCCCCGCTAAACGCTTACGCGGACCGGTTGGAGAAGAACGCACGACCCATCCAGCGAGGCAACGGGCAACAATACCTGTACTGGCAAGCGCTGTGGAACGATGAAGGAACCGGCTATATGCAACGCCTCCAGCCCGTGGAAGACGAGATATTCGCCTTGTTCGACGCACATAAGGCGGAATGGGAGCGTACCGATGCGTTGGATACGGAGACAATCACCCAATTGTACGAGCGAATGGACACGATTCTCGACAAAGCGTTCCGGGAGTTGACTACCTCTTCTCTTTGAAGGCTCCGCAGAAGGTGGTCATCAGCCAGATACACAATCCCAGCAGACCTACGACCATGTAGGCGTATTTCATATTGAAGGCTTGCGAGATCGCTCCGATCAGTAGCGGGGCGATCAGCGAGCCGATAAAGCTGATGCTGGAAAGAATGGTCAACGCGATGCCTACGGGCGTCTTCGATTTCGCGCCTACCAAACTATAGATGGTCGGCACCATGCACGAGATGCCCAAGCCTACCATCATAAACCCGAGGGAGTTGACAACCACCTTCGCTGACATTGCCTCGAATACGTCCCCTAATAACGCGGAGACGAAGAAGCCTGCGAAAATGAGGAAGCCGGCCACTTGCAGTACTTTCTGCTTCCCAAGCAGGTTGTAGGCCGAGTTGGTGAGGAAGCGTCCCACCGTCATCATCACCATAAAGACCAAGAAGCCGATTTGCAGGGATTTAGGAGCTTGCAGCACCGACTCGAAGTAAAGTCCGCTCCAATCGAACATGGCGCTTTCCACCACCAAGGCGAACAACCCGACCAAGCCCAATTGCAATAACAGCATCTCCGGCCGACGGATGAAGCTGAGCAAAGCGGGCGCCTCTTTCGGTTTCTCGGACGGCGCCTCATCGCTCGCCGCCTCCACGTCCGCCTGCAGGTATTTCCGGCTGACCAACACGATGCAGGCGATGAGCAAGGCGACTCCCGTGAAGTGCCAGAACGGCTCGATGCCCGAAACGATCATGATGAACCCGATGAGCGCGCCCACGCAGGCGGCCAGGCTCCATCCGCCGTGGAAGGAAGCCATGATGGTGCGTCCGTACAGCCGCTCGATGCCGATACCTTGCGTGTTCAGCGAGATGTCGCACAGGTTCCAGAAGACACCGAAGCAAAAGAGATAAACCCCTAACAGGTAGATATGATGCGCCGTACCGATGGCGAAGAGCGAGAGAGCATATCCCAAGATGCTGGCTTGTACCATGACGCGGCTACCTAACTTCGATACCAGATAGCCCGCCAACGGAATCGCCACGAACTTACCGACCGGTATCAGGAAAAGCACCAAGCCCCAATAGAACGCGTAGTTGACCTCGAAGATTTTCTTCACGTCCGGGATGCGGCTCGCCCAACTGGAAAAGCAGAGTCCTTGCGCCAAGAAGAATGAAAGCACCGCGTAACGGATCCGCTTTTTCGGGAAAGCCGCCGCTTGAGTGGTATGTATTTGGTTCTCGCTCATCATGCAAACGTTTTATAAGATTATCGTGTGTGTATTCCTTTACTTGAATGCCGCGAAGATACGTTTTTATCCGCATTCCCTTGGGCACGTTTTGAAAGGTTTATGGGGTAAAACGTAACTTAGCGGCATTCCTCGGGAAGCATCGCCAGCGCACGGTTCTCGCAAGCCTCCATAATCTCGCGCTCGCCGGGGCCTTTGTCGTTGATGCCACAAAGGTGCAAGATGCCGTGGATGATGGTACGGTGAAGCTCCTCGTTATAATCCGTCTGGAACTTCTCCGCGTTCGTCCGCACGGTATCGAGGCTGATGAACAAGTCACCCGATATCTTATCGCCCGTCGTGTAGTCGAAGGTGATGATGTCCGTATAATAATCGTGCTGGAGATATTGCCGGTTCACTTCCAATATCTTCTCGTCCGAGCAAAAGATGTAGCTGATATCGCCCGTCCGCTTCCCATAAGTCGCCGCTACCTCTTTAATCCAACCGGTCACTTTCTCCTGGAAGATTGCCGGGAGCTCCGTTTCTTCCGCATAGTATGCTATCGCCATGATTGTCGTTGTTTATTCACTCGCGAAGGTAATCATTTTTCAGAAGAACAAATACGCCATCGCGATCGCGGCGATCGCTCCCGCCAAGTCCGCCAATAAGGAACATTGGATGGTGTAGCGGGTATTGCGGATGCCGACACTTCCGTAGTAAAGCGCCACCACGTAGAAGGTCGTGTCGCACGAGCCTTGCACGATGGACGCGAGCCGTCCCACGAACGAATCCGCTCCGTACGTGTTCATCGCGTCGAGCATCATGCCACGCGCCCCGCTCCCGCTCAACGGTTTCATCAGGATAGTGGGCAACGCCTCCACGAATTTCGTGTCCAGCCCGACGGCCGCCACGCCCATCCGCACGCCATCAATCAGGAAGTCCATCGCTCCCGACGCACGGAACACACCGATGCCTACCAATATCGCCACCAGATAAGGAATGATGGTAATAGCCGTCTGAAAGCCTTCTTTCGCTCCCTCGATAAAAGCGTCGTACACGTTAATCCGTTTTCGCATACCGCTCACGATAAACCCGCAGATGATGGTAAAGAGCAACGTGTTGGCGAAAAGGGTGGAGTAGAGCGATATCTCTTCCTGCTCCATCGAGCGAAACAGCCACACCAACCCGCCGATAAACAACGCCGCCCCGCCGAAGAACAAAAGCAAGTTCCGCTGGAAGATACGGATACGTTGCCGCACGCAGACCGCGAGAATCGCCACCAACGTAGAGGTGAACGTGGCCAACATGATAGGCAAGAACACGTCCGATGGATTCGCCGCCCCCATCTGCGCCCGGTACATCATGATGGTAATCGGTATCAAGGTCAGCCCCGAGGCGTTGATGCAGAGAAACATAATCATCGCGTCGCTAGCGGATGTCTTATCCTTGTTCAGCTCCTGCAACTCCCGCATCGCCTTGAGGCCCATCGGCGTAGCGGCGTTGTCGAGCCCTAACAGATTGGCGGAGAAATTCATGAAGATGGAGCCCGTGGCGGGATGATCCTTCGGCAATGTCGGGAAGAGTTTGCTGAACACCGGCGCCGCCAGGCGGGCGAAAGCCTGTATCAAGCCACCCCGCTCGCCGATCTTCATAATACCTAACCAAAGCGACAGGATACCGGTCAGCCCTAACGAGATCTCGAAGCCGGTCTTGGCGGAGCTGAACGTAGCATTGATAATCTCGGTAAACACGGCGGTATCGCCTCCGATAACCAGCCGTCCCATCGCCACCACGAAGGCGATCAGGAAGAAAGCGATCCAGATGTAGTTGAGTACCATAATTCGTGAGTGGATTTAACGTTGATAAATAGGGATGCCGACTCGGTCGATATGCTCTTTCAACGCTTGGTTTTGAATGGAATCATAAGATATGACATCTACGAAAAACGGTAAGAGCGACTCTTCGAACGCCTCCCGCAGCGTGGCGACATCGTTTTTCCCGATCGTAGTTCCTTTTATCGCCAAGTCGATATCTGAGGCCGATTTATACGTGCCTTTCGCTCGGGAACCGAAAATTACGGCGGTACTTACCGGGGCGCATCGTTTCAATATTTGTTGGATAATCTCCATGTGCCGCGGGGAAAGTCCCAATATCCCTTCTTTTACATTTGCGCTTTCAACCATGCGTGTAAATATTTTAGCAAAAAGTAATATCGGGACTGGATATCTTTGATAATCTCCGTGGCTACGACCTCATCATACGTGTGCGACGATAGATTCCGGTCGTTGAGAGCTTTCATCCATGCATCCCCGTCTTGGATGTAACCACTTTGGAAGGCTTGCCGGAGCGTCGCCTTGGGCGACGGTGTCGTAAAGCCTTCCGCATCCAGATAATCCTTCAAGGTTTTCCATGCCAGCTCGAAGGTAAATTCGTAGATTTGCACGACCCCCGCTTGTAGCAAGAAGTTGTCCGGATCGTCCGACAGGATAGGCAATGCCTTCTCCAATCGGGAGAACGCCTTGTCGAAATTCTGGAAACGTTGCTTCCAACGTATATCATGCTGTTCCATCGTATTGCCGTTCATCATGTCTTGTAGATGTTTCCGCGAAAGTAGGAATTAATTGCCAATTGATTTGTATTTTTGTCCACTGAATACAAAACGGATTCGCGATGAAGATATTAGTGACATACGACATGTTCCGCGAGGGATTCACCGAACTGGAGAGCAAATACGAGGTGACATTCCCGGAAGGAAGAGATTTTACGTACGAGGAAGTGTACGAGATGATTCCGGAGTACGACGTGCTCTGCTCCATGTTCGACTTCCCGGTGAATAAGGAGCTGATCGACCACGCCCCGAAGTTGCGCCTGATCGCCAATTACGCCGTCGGGTATAACAATATTGACGTGGCCTACGCCATCGAGAAGGGATTGACCGTGGCGAACACGCCCGACCCCGTTACCGCACCAACCGCCAACATCGCGTTGGGATTGTTGCTGGATGCCGCCCGGCGCATCACCGAATGCGACCGGAAGCTGCGCACGCTGGGCAAGAAGATGAAAGTAGGCGTATTGGAGAACCTGGGCGCGCCCGTCACCGGACAAACACTCGGTATCATCGGCATGGGACGTATCGGCAAGGCGCTGGCGAAGCGGGCGAACGCCATGGGCATGGAAGTGATTTATCACAACCGCCACCAACTTTATATCGAGGAGGAGACAAAACTGAACGTCACCTACGTCACGAAGGAGGTATTGTTGGCAAAAGCCGACTTCGTATCCTTGAACGCGCCTTATACGCCGGAGACCTACCATATCATTGGCGAGGAGGAATTGCGACGGATGAAACGTTCCGCCATCCTGATTAATACCGCCCGCGGTCCGCTGGTGGACGAGCATGCTTTGGTGAAGGCCTTGCGGGAAGGCGAGATCCGTGCGGCGGGATTGGATGTGTTCGAGTTCGGCGATTACCCGCTTCCGGAGTTGTTGGAGCTGGACAACGTGGTGCTGACCCCGCACATCGGTACGCAAACCTTGGAGACCCGCGTCATCATGGCGAAAGCGGTATGCGACAACGTAATTGGTTTCTTGGAGGGCGACCGCCCCGTATCACGTGTACTCAGGCCATGACCGCGGAGTTTATCTTATCCGAGCTACGTTCCATCGGCTCACCGGAGAAAGCCGCCCACCTGAGCCGTTTCTTCAAGACCGGTCCCGGTCAGTATGGCGAGGGCGACCGGTTCTTGGGCGTGGCCGTTCCTTTTACCCGGAAGATCGCCCGGACAAACAAAGCGACACCGTTCGAGGAGTTGCGGCGTTTGCTGGATAGCCCGTGGCACGAAGCGCGCCTCTGCGCCCTGCTCATCTTGGTATATCGTTTTAAGGAGCGTAAAACTACGCCCGAGGAGCGGGAAAGCATCGTTTCGTTCTATTTAAAGCATATCCGGCGTTGCGATAACTGGGATTTGGTGGATTTAAGCTGCCGCGACCTCTTGGGCGAGTACTTGGCGGAGAAGAGCGACCGTTCGCTTCTATACCGTTTGGCGGAGAGCGACAACCTATGGGAGCAACGGATCTCGATTGTCTCCACATGGGCGTTCATCCACCGGGACGACTTCGCCGATACCTTGGCATTAACCGAGCGCTTGATGTGTCATCCGCACGATCTGATACACAAGGCGATGGGATGGATGTTGCGGGAAGTGGGGAAACGGGACCGGCACGTGCTCACCGATTTCCTGGAACGATACGCGACCCAACTTCCCCGCACGACACTCCGATACGCCATCGAGCATTATCCCGAGCCGGAGCGACAATATTTCCTGAAATTTAAAATTTGAAATTTGAAATCTGAAATAACTATGTGCCATTCCATTTCCTCTGTGTGCGTCTATTGCGCCTCCAGCACAAAGATACCTGCGGTTTATTTCCGGGCGGCGGAAGAACTGGGGCGACTCCTCGGTGAACGAGGCCTTCGGGTCATAAATGGGGCGGGCAACATCGGCTTGATGAATACCCTCTCCAACGCCACTTTACAGGCGGGTGGCACGGTGACGGGCGTTATTCCCCGTTTCATGGTGGAACGAGGCTGGTATCATAAAGGATTGACCGAGTTAATCCAGACCGAGACGATGCACGAGCGCAAGCAGCGCATGGCGGCCCTCGCCGACGCGGTAATCGCTTTGCCCGGCGGGTGTGGCACGCTGGAGGAACTTTCGGAGATTATCACATGGCGCCAATTGGGGTTGTATGCGAATCCCGTCGTAATCCTCAATACGAACGGATTCTACGACCCGCTGCTCGCTTTCTTCCGGCGGGCGATCGACGAGTCGTTTATGCGTCCCCAGCAGGCCCGCCTCTGGGCGGTGGCGGAGACGCCCGCCGAAGCCGTGCGCCTCATCTACACCGAGACTCTTTGGACCGTCCGAGCGGAGCCTATCTAATATAATGTAAGCTCAATGCATCCGTGAGTCACGCATGCCCCGCAACCTCATACCTCCGATGGAAGTAGGAGAGGAGCAAGAAGCCTATCAGCGCGAAAGCGGAACCAATCAGGGCCGGATAGGTGTAATCCAATCCGGCTTCCAACGGCAAGCCACCGCAATAGGCACCCAACGCATTCCCCAAGTTGAACGCGACTTGCACGCTGGCGGCGCCCAACAACTCCCCACCTTTGGAATAATGGATGAGCAACACTTGCTGCGGACTGGAGACGGCAAACAGGCCCGCCGTGCAGACCACCATCAGGAGCGCGCTGAGCGCAGGCACCCGTGCCACAAAGAAAATCAATAACAAGGCGATCGCAATCATGCCTTGCGACAAGGCGGCCACTCGTCCCGGCGTGTATCGGTCGGACAGACGGCCGCTCGCCAAATTGCCCACCACCATGCCGAATCCCGCCAGCATCATCAGCAGCGTGACGCTCTCGGCAGAGAAGCCGGAAACCTCCGTCAGCAAGGGCGTGATATAACTGTACCAGCAAAGCACACCACCGTTGCCCAGCATCGTAGCGGCGAGAATAAGCCAAGGCGCACGGTTCCGCAGAAAGCGGAATTGTCCCTTGAAACCGGTGTCCGGCAGATTCTCCACCATCGGCACCCAACGGTAGATATAATACAGAATCACCAACCCCCAACAGCCGACCACCAAGAAGGTGAGCCGCCAGGTAAGCATCGTGCTGAGCGCCGTTCCCAACGGTACGCCGAACAGGTTGGCGACGGTCATGCCCGCGATCATAATAGAGACCGCCTCGGAACCTTTTCCCTTATCCGCCAATTTCTCCGCCACGATGGAACCGACTCCGAAGTAAGCGCCATGCGGCAACCCGGAAATGAACCGGCCCAGCATCAGCACCCAATAGTTGGGCGCCAGCGAGGCGCACAGGTTTCCCGCCATCATAATCCCGACCAGCACCAACAGGATATGTTTCAATGGATATTTACGAGCGATAATCAGCATCGGGGCGCCCACACAAACGCCCAAGGCGTAGGCCGATATCAGATGACCGGCGGTAGCGATACTGATTCCCAAATCACGTGCGACATCGGGCAGGATGCCCATCATCACGAACTCGGCGATTCCCAGCCCCAACGTGCCGAACGCCAAAGCGATCAAACTCTTTTTCATTTCAAATTTATGATTTCAGATTTCAGATTTCAAATTTATGATTTTGGGCGTCAAAAGTATAAATTATTACGATTACATAAACGAGAAAGCATGAAATCTAAAATCACAAATTTGAAATTTGAAATCTGAAATCTGAAATTCTTTTAGTGCGCCTCCAACCAGTTCGCGCCCTCGCCGCAATCGGCGATAAGCGGCACGCGCAGCTCAACGACGTGCTCCATCTCCTCCAGCACAATCCGTTTCACTTCTTCCGCCTCCTCTTTATAGACGTTGAAGTTAAGCTCGTCATGCACTTGCAAGATCATCTTGCTTCGCAGGCCCTCGCGCTCGAAGCGCTCGTAGATACGCACCATCGCCAGCTTGATAATGTCGGCGGCGCTTCCCTGAATAGGTGCGTTGATGGCGTTACGCTCGGCGTAGCCCCGCACGGTAGCGTTGTGCGAGTTGATATCCGGCAAGAAGCGTTTCCGCTTGAAGATCGTCTCCACGTAACCTTTCTCCTTGGCCACCTTGATACTCTCGTCCATGTATTCTTTCACACGCGGGTAGGTGGCGAAATAACCATCTATCAATTCCTTCGCCTCCGCGCGCGGAATGCCCAGCCGTTCCGCCAGGCCGAATACGGAGATGCCGTAGATAATCCCGAAGTTGGCGGTCTTCGCCTTACGGCGCATCTCGCCCGTCACCTCGCCGACCGGCACGCCATAAATCTTGGCGGCGGTAGCGGCATGGATATCCGCGCCACTCCGGAACGCCTCCACCATGTGCGGATCGCCGCTCAGGTGAGCCATGATACGCAACTCGATTTGCGAATAATCCGCCGAGAAGAAGATGCAATCGGCATTGTCGGGAATAAACGCCTTACGAATCTCGCGGCCTAACGCGTCGCGCACTGGGATATTCTGCAAGTTCGGGTTGGTCGAGCTAAGGCGACCCGTGGCGGTCACCGCCTGGTTGAACGAGGTATGTATCTTATTATCCACGGGACTAATCAATTGGGGCAAAGCGTCGATATAGGTGCTCAGCAACTTCTTCAGCCCGCGATACTCCAGCAGCTTGCCGATGATGGGATGCTTGGCGCGCAGTTTCTCTAATACATCCTCGCTGGTGCTGTAGCCGCCCGTCTTCGTCTTCTTCGCTTTCTCGTCCAGTTTCAAGCGGTCGAAAAGCACCTCGCCCACCTGTTTCGTGGAGTTGATGTTAAACTCCATCCCGGCCAAGTCGTACACTTCCCGCTCCAATTGACGCA
Source organism: Candidatus Parabacteroides intestinigallinarum (assembly GCA_019114945.1). Taxonomy (GTDB): domain Bacteria; phylum Bacteroidota; class Bacteroidia; order Bacteroidales; family Tannerellaceae; genus Parabacteroides; species Parabacteroides intestinigallinarum. Next base: position 12,360 of record DXEN01000033.1, read on the forward strand.
TCGAGGCGGTAAGCGCCACCGACGATTGCCCCAGCGCCACCGTGTCCAAGGTCACGCCCGCGGTCTCCATCTCCGCCAATACATAAATCAAGGGCATCTCAATCTCCGCGAAGAGTCTCTCCAATCCCTCTTTCTCCAAGGCTGGCGCGAAAAAGTTCCGGAGCCTGAGCGTCACGTCCGCGTCCTCGGCGGCATACTCGGCGATACGTTCCACGGGCACGTCGCGCATCGACAACTGGTTCTTCCCCTTGGGACCGATCAACTCCTCGATCGGGACAGGCCGGTACTTCAAGTAAGTCTCCGCCAGATAATCCATGCCGTGGCGCAACTCCGGGTTCAATAAGTAATGGGCGAGCATCGTATCGAACAACGGCCCCGCCACCTTCACGCCGTATTTACGGAGCACGAGGATATCGAACTTAATGTTCTGCCCGATTTTCCGAATCGCCGGATTCCGTAGGGCAGGGGAGAAGCGCGTCACCACCTTCGCCGCCTCGTCCGCATCGGCGGGCACGGGCACGTACCACGCCTCATATTCCTTCACGGCGAACGACATACCGACCAATCCCGCCCGTAACGGCTCGATGCCGTCCGTCTCCGTGTCAAACGCGAAAAATTCCTGACTCTCCAAAAAGCGGGCTAAATCAGTTTGTTTCTCCTCTGTATCAGCGAGATGATAGGTGTGAGGAGTCGACTTTAAGTCCGTGAGAATCGAATTTTTGGAAGCGTCCGTATCCTCGGGCGCAAAAATCGCGAACAAATCGCCTTGAACCGGCTCCTTGGGAACCGCCGTCTTCGCGGCGTCCGCATCGAGTCTATTAAGGAATGTTCTAAATTCCAACTCCGTGTAAATCTCCCGCAAGCGCGCCTCGTCCGGCTCCCGCTTCTCGCACCCGGCGGCATCAAACGTGATGGGCACATCCGTCCGGATGGTCGCCAGGAACTTCGAGAAACGAATCTGCTCCGCGTTCTCCTCCACCTTCTTCTTTTGCGCTCCTTTCAGCTTATCGGTATTCGCCAGCAGGTTCTCCACGCTACCGAACTCGGCGAGGAGCTTTTGGGCGGTCTTCTCGCCCACGCCCGGGCAACCGGGAATATTGTCGGACGTATCGCCCATCAATCCCAACAGGTCAATCATCTGGTCGGTCGAGCGAAGGTTGTATTTCTCCAATACCTCGGGCACACCCAGCACCTCGTAGCCACCCCCGTATTTGGGGCGATACATATATATATGGTCGGCCACCAGCTGACCGTAGTCCTTATCGGGTGTCATCATATAGACCTCGAAGCCTTGTGCGGCGGCTTGCCGGGCGACGGTCCCGATCACGTCGTCCGCCTCGAAGCGGGGCACTTCCAGGATGGGGATACGATAAGCGTCGATAATGTCGCGAATCACGGGGACGGAGAGGCGGATCACCTCGGGCGTCTCCTCACGTTGCGCCTTGTATTGCTCGAACGCCTCATGGCGGAACGTCGGTCCCTGGGGGTCGAAACCGACCGCCACATGCGTCGGCTGCTCGCGCCGCAACACATCCTCCAATATATTGACAAAGCCGAACACGGCCGAGGTATTGAACCCTTTCGAGTTAATACGCGGGCTCTTAATCAGCGCGTAATAAGATCGATAGATAAGCGCGTAAGCGTCGATTAGAAGTAACTTCATTCTTTTAACACGTTTTTGAGTAATCAAGATTCGGTAAATGTACGAAAAACTGTTTAAATCCTAATACTTTTTCTTACTTTCGCGTGTCGTTGACATGCAAATATGAAAGATAGAAAGAATATAGAAGAGCCGGTCGCCGCCGCGTTCGCCCGTTTCAACGAGGAGTTCGAGGCATCCTTGCGAAGTGATACCCGCCTGTTGCGGTCGGCCATCGACCACTTATTGAACGCGACCGGGAAACATATCCGGCCCTTGTTGGTGTTGCTGGCGGCCGAGGCGTGCGGGGGCGTGCGCGAGAATACCATCAACGCCGCTATCTTCCTGGAGCTGCTCCACACCGCCACGCTGATTCACGACGACGTGATCGACGAGACCAAGCAACGCCGGGGCGTGCCCTCGCTGAACGCTATCTTCGACAATCGCGTCGCCGTCCTCGTGGGCGATTATGTTCTTTCCACCGCCTTGATTCGCTCGATCCAAACAGGCGATTTGCGTATCGTGGGGATTGTCTCCAACTTAGGCCGGGAGCTCTCCGAGGGCGAGATCAAGCAACTGGAGACCGCCGACGAGAGCGTGATCGACGAGCGTCTGTACCTGCAAGTCATCCGGAAAAAAACCGCCACGCTGCTTTCCGCCTGCGCGGAGATCGGGGCGATATCGGCGGGCGCTTCGGATGAGACCATCGCTATCTGCCGCCGGTTCGGGGAATTGATGGGCTATAGCTTCCAGATCAAGGACGATATCTTCGATTATTTCAAGCAGGGCGATATCGGCAAGCCGACGGGCAACGACATCCGCGAGGGGAAAGTGACGCTGCCCTTGCTATACGCCCTGCGGCAAGACCGCGAGGAAGCCGCTCCCTATATGCGGATGATTCTCGACAAGGACTTCACCGACGAGCACATCGAGGCGCTGATTGCCTACGCGAAGGCGAAAGGCGGCATCGCCTATGCCGAGCGCCGCATGGCCGAATACCGCGACCAGGCCATCGCCACGTTGCGCGAGCTACCTGCCTCGCCCGCCCGCCAAGCCTTGGAGGATTTAGCGGATTACATCGTGGAGCGGACGAAATAATTTCAGATTTCAAATTTTAAATTTCAGATTTCAAATGCACATAGGTGCGATTTTTCACTTTTCCAGAAGTGTTTTATCCGCAATATTTCGCTTTTGCGAAAGTGTTTCTTATATTCGCGATTAGAATCAAAGCGTTCGCGATCATGGATCATACAGACATTCAACCTTTATTAAATGTATATCATCGGAAATTGGCATATACAAGCCTAAAATTCAAAAGATATCTTTACAACCAAATCAATTGGGACGTACGCTTATTGGGCATTAAAGGAGCACGTGGCGTAGGTAAAACAACTCTGCTTTTGCAGCGTATTAAGGAAGCGTTTGACAACATTGATTCTGTTTTTTACGTATCGCTTGACAACCTTTGGTTTCAGAATCACAGCGCGGAGGAACTGGTAGAATTCCTTTACACCCATGGTGTAACCCACTTATTCTTTGACGAAGTGCATAAATACCGCGACTGGACTACATTTATCAAAAATATATACGACAATTACCCTGACTTAAATATCGTTTATACCGGTTCCGCGATGCTGGCTATTGACAACTCCAAGAGTGATCTTTCACGCCGCCAATCTTTGTATACGCTATGCGGTTTGTCTTTTCGGGAATATCTGGAGTACGAAGGAATTATCACATTACCCCCTTTGCAACTCGGAGCATTACTGAAAACGCATACAAATTGCGCGATGGAAGTGGTGGCTCAGATAAAAGTGTTGAAATATTTCGAGAAATATCTTGACAGTGGCTATTATCCTTATTACAAAGAGGCGGGAAAGGATTATCTAATGCGTGTCAATGAGGTGATCCAACTAATTATCGACAGCGATATTCCTGCGGTAGAAGAAACAATCACCTATGCTACCCGGCAAAAAATAAAAAAGCTACTAATGGTGGTCGCAGAGAATGTTCCATTGGAACCAAACATTAACAAACTATCGTCAAGTTTGGAATCCACTCGCGATCAAACGCTAAAGATGCTTTATTGGTTGGATAGAGCCGCCTTGCTTGATTTATTGACCGATAAAATCAAGGACTATAAACATTTGATTGGTCCGAAAAAGATTTATCTTGATAATACGAACCTGATGAACGCATTGGGAAGCAAAATATCCAAAGGTACACAACGAGAGACATTCTTCGCCAATCAGGTAGGAGCTGTGGCTACCTTGTCTATACCTAAACAAGGAGATTTCATGGTCGATGGCAAATACCTGTTCGAAGTGGGTGGCCCGCAAAAGACATTCGACCAAATCGCCGATTTGCCCGATAGCTATTTAGCTATTGATAATATAGAGGTAGGAAACGGCAACAGAATTCCTTTGTGGCTTTTCGGATGCCTATACTAAAAGATGGTGATTTCAGATTTCAAATGCACATAGGTGCGATGGGAAAGTCACGTATGTGCGTTGGCATTTTAACATACGTGCGTTGGCAAAGACACATAGGTGCGATTTTAGTTATCTCACTGACCTCGGAGAGGTCGAATGTGTGTAACCGCCGGTGGAGCGAAGCGACACCCGCGGATAACAGACAGCACCACGATGCGGAACCTCGAAGAGGTCCAAGCCTACAGCCGTATTCGACCTTTCCGAGGTCGCAGTGCGGGAGAGTCGCGTGTGCCGCAGGTAGCGCCCCACACCACCTGGCGGCTAAACGAAGGTTTTTTAACGCTTTCCCCATAGGGGATTTCCTCTTTTCCTTGTCGTATTCGTAAAACGTAAAACAAGAAGTGTATGAAGAGGATTGGATTATTGATCGTGTGTATGCTGGGTGTACTTTCCGCCCACGCACAGTGGAGCGTGTCGCCGGAAGTGGGCCTCTCGGCGTTCCGCCGGAATACGTAGCCCGGCCATCAAATTAGGAGCTGCGGTAGAGTATCAATTCAAGCCGCATTTCTCGTTGGAATCCGGTTTGTATTACACGCAGCGGGGATTCTCGCTCACGGAGTATAACCCCGGACCTTATCACGAGGAGCCTTCGTTGGTGCGCCATATGTTCCAGATTCCCTTGCGGGCACGTTTCTCGTGGGAAGTGGCGGACGATGTGCGCTTGTTTTTCGGTACCGGCCCGTATTTGGGTATTTATTTCGTGGACGACTGGAATCATACGGTGCTTCACCGGAACGACGACACCGGCAACGTGGCCGAGATCGGTCTTTCCACGATGGTCGGCGTAGAGGTGAAACGCTTCTTCGTCCGCTTGGGACACGAGGTGGCGTTTGTCGGCTATCACGAGCGATATCTCAATGGCTGGAACCATTGCCTGACGCTCTCCGTCGGCTATCGGTTTTGAGACTATTGGCTTAACAGATTGGTTACTTCTTCCTTCAACCTTGGTAGGTGATTAATAACCATACTCCAAAGAATATCAACCGATAAACTATCATATCCATGAATGATATAGTTTCTCGCGTCCACTATTTTACGAGCATTGGTGATGGCTATGTTTTTCTCTGCCTTTAAGATTCGATTCATAGCCTCACCAATAATCTCAATATTCCTTTCCGTGGCGCGCCGAAGGCAAAGATTTCCACAAAAATCCTCGAATAATTTAGGCCTATCGCCAAAGAAACTTTCAATCTCTTCAATAGCGGTTAAAACATCGTGTAAATGTTTCTTTATCAATTCATCCATATATCAAAACTTTTGTCGCATCCACATTCTTTTTTAAATAAGGGTTTTGGATGGTCTGTTCCTCCACCAAGTCGACTTCCCTGCCTAATAGCTCTTCCAGCGCGTATTTAAAATCAAAGTAATTATTAAAATAATCGCTTACTTTCGATTTATTGAAAGATACCACTAAATCCACATCACTATCCTCGTTGAAACGATTGGTTAGGATAGAACCAAAAGCGAATAATTTCCGAACCTTGTGCTTCTCGCACAAAGCGATAATTTTCTGTATGTTATTTTCCAGCAATTTCATAAGTGGCATCTCCTTCGCACAAAGGTAATCAAATAGATCGAATCCAATGAGATTGGGGGGCTTATTTGCATGCTTCCTTGCCCAATTTGATTTGCTTACCTCGCGTTTTCGGCTTAACTTGCGCCCCGAAAAGAGAGCGCGATGAGAAAGTGGTTAGTGGGTATCGGATGGTTGTGCGTACTTTGGCTCGCGGGCTGTAAGGACGATGGGGTAGGGGAGCGGTTACTCGCCCGCGCCGAGGCGGTGTTCGCCACCGCTCCGGACAGCGCCCGTGCCTTGCTGGACAGCGTCGCCCTGCCCGAGGAATTAGGCGAGCGGTCGCTTGCGCGCTGGTGCGCGCTCTATGGGCGGGTGGCGGATACGCTCTATATCGACCTGCCTTATCCAGAACCATTCCGCCAAGCGTACACCTACCTGCGAGCACACGGCACGAGGCGGGAGCAAGCGCGGATGGGCCTTTACTTGGGTCGCGCCTACGCGGCGGACAAGGAATACGAACGGGCGATGAAAGTCTACCTCCAAGCCCTCGACGCCGCCCTCGCTTGCGAGGATTATAACCAGGCCGGCTACATCAGCAGCTATACCGCCGACCTCTACGATTACGAGGAAAATTATCTGCGGGCGAAGGAGAAATACGCCGAGGCGGAAACCTATTTCCGCCAAGCAGGAAATATGCGGAGTGCGGCTTATGCCTTACGAGACCAAGGACAAATGTATGTGTTTGTGGATTCCGCCCATATAGCACTTCCTTATATATTACAAGCAGATACAATTCTTACAACCGCCGGAGATTCATCGGATATCGCTTATATCGCTAATGCTTTGGGGAATGTATATAAGCATTTAGGCGATACATCGCTCGCAAAAAGATACTTTTGGAAAGCCATACAGGTTTCCGATGAGGATATAGCACCTGATTATTGCGCTTTGGCGGATATCTATATAGAAGCGGGTGATTTTTCTAATGCTCGAATATGCCTGGAAGAAGTGAATCATATTTCTCCATTAAACGACATTGTTTCTATTGCTTTGGCCTATAATTACTATCAATTAGAAAAGGCAGAGGGCAATTTAAATAAAGCAATATCTTACTTAGAAGCATATAATGAAGCTTGTGATTCGATTTATTCCATACGGAGTTATGAAAATGTAGCTAAGGCAGAGAAGAAATACGAACATTTAAAAGTATCCTTAGAGAACGCTCAATTAAAAGAAGAGCGACAATTGCTTTTTATCCATTTTATATTAGCGCTCATCGCAAGCTTCCTATTGTTGGTCTTGTATCTCTTCCGAATCAATCATAAAAATAGACTCATCTATCAGCAAAACCTGGATCTTGAACGAAGAAGCAACGCCATATCGAGATTGCAAGATGAATTGCGTATCAAGCAACAGGAACTAAAAAATCTATCGAATCAGCTATCGGAAAAGAATGATTTATTGGATGAATTGGATTCGCGGGCGAAGTTGCGAGAAAAATATGAGCGATTGAGCGAAGAAGAAACGCTCCTTATGGAACGGATATCCGAGCAGCGTAAGGATTTACTTCAATCTTCGGCTATCGCCCAAAAATTAGAGAAATTGTCGCGAAAGGTAATGCCCGGCATGGATAAATCGCTCCTGACGGAAAAGGATTGGCAAAGTATCCTTTTATTGGTAGACAACGCATATCCTTCTTTTTCCGCTCAGATAGTTACCTATGACTTAACACCCGCAGAATCGCGTTATTGCTATTTGGCTTTGTTCCATTTCGACGCGATAGCAGAAGCTCGACTATTAAACATCTTACCCGATTCCGTCAATAAACGTCGCCAGCGGGTGCGGCAAAAGCTCGGCATCACGGGGAAAGAGGTGGATTTATACGCTTATCTCATCCATCTGGCATAATGATTTGTATATCAAACTTGTAGTTTGAGTATATGATAAGGCTTTGTCCTATATATTATTTCGAGCACTGCTAATAATCAATCAGTTACGAATATTAACTGTCCGATATTTTCTCTTTTCGAACATTGCTTTTTTTTAATATTTATCCTATATTCGTGATATGAATTACGAATGTTGAAGATATTTATGAACTCATAAAACAATACGATTATGAAACAGCGAGGATTAAAAGTATGCCTTTTCCTATTGATGACAAGTACATTCATGACTTGGGGCCAGGAATACAAGGATTATGATTTGAGCCAATACCGACAGCCGGATATTACCCGCAATGAGTTGGACTTCTCCGTGAACTCCGAAGGCAATTTCACCAATTATAAAATAGATAGTGAGGAGGATCGTAGGCACTATGGTAATATCAGCGGGAACCTGGACGTGACGTTCAACCGCTATCGCAACGCCCAACGTTTCCGCGGGACACAACGGGCCGGCGTGCAACTCTCCGGCGATTATATCCGGGACGGGATGGGCGCGAAGAACCGGACTTACCTCGTGGGGCTTTCTTACGACAACAGCAGCCGTTTCTATGGGGACGATTACGAGGGACTTTTCTTCGAGACCGGCGGATTGGCGGCATTCTCTATCCTTGGCGATAAGGATTATGGAGAGGTGGAAAGAGAGACGAAAAGCACCCGAAAGAATTTCTCGGTATCGATTCCGCTACGGGTGGGCAAGGGCCGTATCGAGCGGGTAGAGGATGCCCGGCAAGCGATTTATATCTTGGAGAACCTCGCCAAGCGGAAGGTGTTGAACCGGACGCTGACGGACGAGGAAATCTATGAATTCGCCCAGGTAATCTCCACGGTGAAAAACAAGCGTTTCTTCGATGCCCGTCTGCGTCTGATCGACGAAGTAACGGCGGTAGATTCCTTCCTCGTACAGAGCGGAGCCTTGGCTACCAACGGAGCCTCTTACTTCACCACGCTTTACGATTATTGGATGTATGGCGACCTGTTCGAGCGGAAATCGGGTACGGAAATCAGCGGAGGCATCACGCCCGGTTTCGAGTTCGCTAAATATGAAGAAGTGATCGCTTATGATTCCAAAAGGTTGAGTCCCTCGATCGTGGCGGACGTACGCTTGGATTACGAGAAGCCGATGAACCTGTATTGGCAGAACTCGGCGATGGTGCGTGTTTATGGCGGGTACGAATATCGATATGAAGAATATGATGGTGGAGCGGGCATGGAGAGCAAGCTCAACAACTACAACGCGAACCTGAACGCCCGCTATGGCTTCGGCTATTATCCGAACTCGCGGACGAACATCAACCTCGGCGTAGAGGAGCTTTTGAGCTGGAACAAATTGGCCAATAAAGACGCCGACTTGGGCAGCGATTCCTACGTAGGTACGCATACGAGCCTTTATCTGGATTTGTATTATTACTTCTCGCCCCAATTGCGCCTGGCGGCGGAAGGGAATTTGGGCTATCAGTATTCCGACCTGTATGCTTATAACAGTTGGACCGGTAATTTCGTGTTGACGCTGACGTATTCGTTGTTCTGATAGGAATATATTGTAGAGACGTCATAGTATGGCGTCTCTACTATTTTCGACAAAGACGCCATAATATGATGCCACAAAAAGACGCCATAAAGAGACGCCATAATATGATGCCATTAAGAGACGCCATAATATGACGTCTCTACACAATATTATTGGGATTAAGATAATCGCTTCTCGATGTCGCCCACCAAGCCGCTGGCGCCCACGCGGAATAAATCGGCGGTCAGCCATTCGTCGCCCAACACCTCTTTCACGATGGTATAATACTTCACCGCCTCCTCGGCCGTGCGGATGCCGCCGGACACCTTCAAACCGACCTTTTTCCCGGTGAGTTCGTGGTATTGACGAAGGACACGACACATCACGTAAGCCGCCTCCGGCGTAGCGCCGGGATAACCTTTGCCCGTAGAAGTCTTGATGAAGTCAGCGCCGGAATAAAGGGCGAGGATCGCGGCCTTGCGGATGTTCTCGGCGGTCGCCAAAGCGCCGGTCTCCAAGATAACTTTCATGCGGTCCTCGCGGCAGCTCTCCTTGATTTCCGCCAATTCATCGCTCAAATCCTCGTAATTCTCCTCTAAGAAATACCCCAAATTCATCACCGTATCGACCTCCTCGGCGCCTTCCATGACCGCCATCGCCGTCTCCGCCACCTTGATTTCCGTGAAAGTCTGCGAGGCGGGAAATCCACCGCACACGGCGGCGACGCGCACGCCATCCGCCCGCAACGCCTGCTTGACCGTCTCCACGAAAACAGGGTAGACACAAATCGCCGCCACGTTCGCCACGTCCGGACGAGTGCCCTCGTAATCGTTCACGCTCTCGACCATTCGCCAGATCGTTTCCTTCGTATCCATCGCCGTAAGCGAGGTCAAATCGATGAATCCATGAATCCGCTTCAACACCTCCGGCGTGAAGTTCCCAGCGGCGTGCTTCTCCAACAAAGCCGTCACCGTTCTTGTAACTTGCTCGTCGCTCCCGAACGCCTCGAACTTATCGAACGCCTCGTGGTATTTATCCGTTTTCGGAGCCTTCGCCCCATACGCCTGCTCAAAATCATCCTTGTACAATTCCATATCTTTCTCCTTCTTTTAATGATTCAATTTCTCGTTCTGTATATGACGCTCCTTATCCCGCTCTGTCTTTTTCCGCAAGTTCTTCTCGAAAGCCTCCGTCAAGTCGATACCCGTTTGGTTGGCCAGGCAGAGCAACACCCACAGCACATCCGCCATTTCATCGGCTAAATCCTTCCGCTTGTCGCTCTCCTTGAACGACTGCTCGCCATACGTACGGGCGATAATACGCGCCACCTCGCCAACCTCCTCGGTCAAGATCGCCATATTGGTCAGCTCATTGAAATAGCGCACGCCATACGTCCGGATCCAATGATCCACCATTTCCTGCGCCTGCTTAATCGATATCTCCGCCATAACGCCTACTCCTTGTTTTGGGAATCGATGAGAATCGTGACCGGTCCGTCGTTCAGCAACTCCACCTTCATATCCGCCCCGAAAGAACCGGTCTGTACGGGCTTCCCCAATTGGATACCGACCTCCTCGCAAAACGCCTCGTACATCGGAATCGCAATCTCCGGCTTGGAAGCCTTCAAATAGGAGGGACGGTTGCCCTTCTTCGTGGAAGCGTGCAAAGTAAATTGGCTCACCACCAATATCTCGCCATCAACATCCACCACGGAACGATTCATAACGCCGTTTTCATCGTCGAATATCCGCAAATTGGTAATCTTCTTCGCCATCCACTCGATATCCTCTTGGTTATCCCGGTCCTCGATGCCCACCAGCACCAAGAATCCTTTCCCGATCCGGGATTTCAGCTGTCCGTCGATCGTGACGGAAGCATATCGCACACGTTGTGTAACAGTTCTCATATTGTTCGCAATTTGTTCGCTTGTTATTTTTCTTGTTCGCTTTTTGTTCGCTTTTTGTTCGCTACCGGCTCGCCGAACGCTTCTCGCAAGGCTTTCGCCTTCGCCTCGCCCACGACCGCTTTTAGCTCGTCGAAACCGGCCTCCTTTATGCGCTTGACACTCTTAAAATGACGCAAAAGCAGTGTTTTCGTCTTCTCGCCGATGCCTTTAATCGAATCCAATTCGGAGCGGGTCTGTCCCTTGCTCCGCTTGTCCTTATGGAACGTGATAGCGAAGCGGTGCACCTCGTCCTGCATCCGGGTAAGCAAATGGAATAACGGACTATCCAACCGCATCCCCACGGTGACGGGCGGAAAACCGAACAACAACTCGGAAGTACGGTGCCTGCCATCTTTCGCCAAACCCGCGATGGGAATCGACAAGCCCAACTCATCCTCCACGACGGAACGCACCACCTCCATTTGTCCCTTTCCACCGTCGGTAATGATTAAGTCGGGTAGGGGAGAGCCTTCCTCGATAGCCCGTTGATACCGCCGACGCACCACTTCCTTCATCGAAGCATAATCGTCCGGACCGACCACCGTCTTGATGTTGTACTTCCGATAATCTTGCTTGGACGGTTTTCCCATCTTAAACACCACGCAAGCCGCCACGGGATCGCTTCCCTGTATATTCGAGTTATCGAAACATTCGATGTGTGCCGGCAATTTCTCTAAACGCAGCGCTTCCTGTATCTCTTTCAAGATACGGGTATTCCGTTGCTCCGGATTCAACTTCTCCGCCTGTTTCAAGCGGTCGATCTTAAACTGCTTCGCATTCATCTCCGAAAGGTCGAGCAACTTCTTCTTATCGCCCCGCTGGGGAACCGTAACGACGATGTTACCCAATTGAATATCCAACTCGAAGGGAACGATAATCTCCCGCGCGGTACTCTTGAAACGATTCCGCATCTCCACAATACCGAGGCCCAGCAATTCCTCCCTCGTCTCCTCCAAGCGTTTCTTATACTCGAACGTATAAGCCTGTACGATGGCTCCGTTCCCGATATGCATAAAATTGATATAAGCGGAGTTCTCGTACTCGATAATCGAGAAGACATCGATATTATGCAAGGTAGGCGGCACGACCGTCGACTTAGAACGATAATTCTCGATGACTTCGTACTTTTCCTTTACCTTCTGCGCCTCCTCGAAACGCAACTCAGCAGCCAAGGCCTGCATCTCCTCGTACAAATGCTTGCTAATTTGCGAGATATTTCCTTTAAGAATTTCCTTTACCTCCGCGATATTCCGCTGATATTCCTCCAACGACTGTAACCCCTCGCAAGGCCCCTTACATCGCTTGATATGATACTCCAAACAGACTTTATACTGCCCGCGGGCGATGGATTCGGGCGTAAGCGGATACTTGCACGTGCGTATCGGATACAATTCCTTCAACATCTGCAACATCACCTTCGCCGTGAATACAGAAGGATAAGGACCGTAATATTGCGAACCGTCGCGCGTGATATTGCGGGTTTGATACACCCGCGGAAAATACTCGTTCTTCACGACAATAGACGGATAAGTCTTGTCGTCCTTCAGCAACACGTTGTAACGCGGCCGATATTGCTTGATCAAGTTATTCTCCAGCAACAAAGCGTCCTCCTCCGTATCGACCACGATATATTTGATATCCCGTATCTGTTTGACCAACACACGGGTTTTCTGGCTATCGTGTACTTTATTGAAATAAGAAGAGACCCGCCGTTTCAGGTTCTTCGCCTTACCTACGTAGATAATGGTTCCCTTCGCGTCGAAATACTGGTAACATCCCGGTTTCTCCGGAATCACCGATAAAATCGATTGTATATGCTTGTCCACCGTCATATAAATAAAGAGGTAAATTGGCAACGTTCGCCATCGAACAATCCTTTATCGCTCAGCTTTAACGCGGGTATCACCAAGAGAGCCATGAAAGAAAGCGTCATTTGCAACGATTCCATCGGCGTGCCCAAACATTTGATCTTTGCCTCGATTTCCTGATAACGACGACAAACCTCCGCCAGCGGCCGGTCGCTCATTAATCCCCCTATCGGTAGTGGCAGGAAAGAAACCTCGTCCATACAACTAACCGCAATGCCACCTTTCGCCCGTATCACCGCATTGATCGCCTGCGTCAACTCGAAATCCGTCGCGCCAACGGCGATAATATTGTGACTATCGTGCGCGATACTTTGCGCGACCGCTCCCAGCCGCAACCCCATTCCCCGGATAAAAGCCACGACCGGCGGAGCCGTATGATAACGGTTCACGACCACCAACTTCAATAAATCCTGTTGGGGATCCGCTTCCACGAAACCATCGAAAGTACGCACCGGAAGGATCTCTTCCTGCGTAACCAACGAACGATCCTCGCAAACGATTACCCGCATCTGTTTTCCTTTCGCCTTTACCTCCAATTGCTCGAAAGAGATCGGCCGTGCGTGAAAATGATTACATGGCGTCGGAATAGAGTAGGGGAGCGTGCAATCGTTTCCGTCGAATACGCATTGTCCCTGGATATACGTAGCGAGAACCTTCCATTCCGCCAGATTATTTACTTGAATGAAATCCGCCGAATCGCCCTCTCGTAAAAATTCCATAGGAATCTTATAATGCATTGCCGGATTATAAGAAGCCGCCCGCAGTACATCGTAAAGATCATATCCCAGCTCTAAAGCTTTCCGTACCAACCTGTCGATATGTCCTTCCCGCAAGAATCCCGGATGAGCGTCGTCCGTACAGAACATCACAAGCTCCGGATATTCTCTCAATAAAGGATGAAGCGCATCGAAATTCTTGGCGGCGCTTCCTTCCCGGATCAGCACATGCATACCTAACCGACATTTCTCACGACCCTCTTCCAGCGAAATCGTCTCGTGATCTGTCGATACACCCGCCTGTATATACTTAGCCAACGCATCTCCCGCCGCCAAAGGGAAATGCCCATCAACCGGCTTGCCTACCGCACGAGCGGCTTCGATCTTCCCCATCACTTCCGGATCTCCATTCAATACGCCGGGAACATTCATCATTTCCGCCAAGAAACGCACATCCTCCCGTCGCAATAATCGGGCTGTCTCCGTGGCATCTATCGTGGCGCCAGAAGTCTCCCACGGTATTGCCGGCACGCATGAAGGAACGCCGAACCACATATAGAAAGGAATGTCCTTCGCGTTCTCTATCATATAATCGATACCGGCCGTACCCATTACGTTCGCGATCTCGTGCGGATCTGCCACGGCACCAATGCTACCATGACGCACCACCTCATTGACAAAAGCCGCCGGTGTAACCATAGCGCTTTCGATATGGACATGGGCATCGATGAAACCCGGCAGGAGGAAAGACCCCTCTTCCCGGCCGGTAGGCATTATCCGCTCGATACGTCCGTCGCGGATAAGAAGTTCCGCCCCATACGTCTTACGCTGAATAATATCCACCACATTCCCTCGCATAACCAGTGTTTTAGCTTCGTTCATCTGAATATCTTCTTTAATATGTTTCACGTGGAACAATTATCTTACCTACCTAACAAAACCAACAATATATTAATATCGTTTGGCGAGATACCAGGAATACGGCTTGCTTGCGCGATCGTTTCCGGATCGATGCGAGTCAGCTTTTGCCGAGCCTCCGTAGATAACGATTGGATGCTGTTATAATCGAACCGTCCTTTGATACGGATATTCTCCAAGCGATTAATCTTATCCGCGATTATCTGTTCCCGCTTGATATAGCCGCTATATTTCATTAATATCTCCGCCGCCTCGACAATCTCCTCCTTCCGGGATGCCGGTACCTTATCCAACTCCACTTGAAGCGCCGGTACTAATTCCGCTAAATTTGTCAACGAGATTTGCGGGCGGAGCAATACGTCCACTAATTTGCAGCCGTGGGTGAGGGGAGTTGTCCCCAAGCGCTCCAAACCATTATTTATATAAGCGGGCTTCACTGAATAATTCTCCACGAAACGGACAATCGCATCACGAATCGTTTTCTTCTCTTCCAGCAAATCGTATCGCGAGCGGGTAGCCAATCCCAATTGATAGGAACGCTCCGTTAGCCGCATATCCGCGTTGTCCTGCCGAAGCAAAATCCGATACTCCGCCCGTGAGGTAAACATCCGGTAAGGCTCGTCCACGCCTTTCGTGACCAAGTCGTCTATCAACACACCGATATACGCCTCGTCCCGCCGCAACGTGAAGGGCTCGCCTCCGTGGCAATTGATGTGGGCATTAATTCCCGCCACCAAACCTTGTCCGCCCGCTTCCTCATAGCCGGTTGTCCCGTTAATTTGTCCGGCGAAGAAGAGATTCCGGATTTGCTTCACTTCCAAAGTATGCCTCAATTGCGTCGGGTCGAAGAAGTCGTACTCGATCGCATAGCCGGGGCGGTAAATCTGCACGTCGCGGAACGCCGGGATCGCCTGAAGCGCCCGGAGTTGTATATCCAAAGGCAGGGAGGAGGAGAAACCATTCAGGTAATATTCCCGCGTCGTCTCGCCCTCTGGCTCCAAGAATAATTGGTGTTGTGGTTTGTCCGCGAAAGTGACGATTTTCGTCTCGATACTGGGACAATACCGCGGGCCGATACTTTTAATCTGTCCGTTATACAACGGGGAGTCGGGGAGGCCTTCCCGCAGGATCGCATGGCAAGCCTCGTTCGTAAAGGTCGTCCAACAGGAAAGCTGACGCAACCGCCGGCGCTCGGTGTCTAAATAAGAAAATTGATGGAAATCGTTTTCGCCGGGCTGCTCGGTCATCTCCTCGAAATGTACGCTTCGTGCGTCGATGCGCACAGGTGTACCGGTCTTCATCCGATCGGTACGGATACCTAATGACCGCAATTGCTCAGTCAAGCCGGTCGAAGCAGGTTCGGCGATGCGCCCGCCCCGTATCTGGGTCTTTCCGATATGCATCAACCCATTCAGGAAAGTACCGTTGGTCAGCACGACCGCTTTCGCCCGGAACTCCACGTTCATACCCGTACGCACACCCCGCACCTCGCCATCTTCCAGCAAGAGCTCGCGCACGTCATCCTGCCACATGAACAGATTAGGGATGTTCTCCAAGATACCACGCCAACATTCGATGAAACGAGCCCGGTCGCTCTGTGCCCGTGGACTCCACATCGCCGGTCCCTTGCTCCGGTTCAACATCCGGAACTGAATAGCGGTGCGATCCGTCACGATTCCCATATAACCGCCCAGTGCATCGATCTCGCGAACGATTTGCCCTTTAGCGATCCCACCGACCGCCGGGTTGCAACTCATCTGGGCGATCTTGTTCATGTCCATCGTGATCAAGAGCGTCTTCGAACCTAAATTAGCAGCGGCGGCAGCGGCCTCGCAACCCGCGTGACCCGCGCCTACCACGATTACGTCGTAATTAAAAGTCATTCTTCTATTCCCGTTTATTTTACGCGAAGATAGCGAGTGTTAGCGAAAGATTTGCCCTATTATATGCAACTTTTGCGTACCTTTACGCATCTACTATTATAGAACATTTATACTTAATTATCATGAAAAAAATCGCCATTTTACTCGCTTTCCTTATCGCCTCATGGATAGGTGCGCATGCGCAGGAGTTTCATTTCATTCCTCGGATTGGTTTGAACTTATCCTCTCTTTATCCAATCGAGAGTTATCGGAGTATGCAAGCGGGACTGAATATCGGTGTGGCGGAAGAAATCCGTTTCAGCCGGCTTTTCGCCTTGGAGCCGGGTATCTATTATTCCATGCAAGGTTATCGGCGTGACTATTCCCGGGACGGGAACGCTTGCTTGAAAGCCGACTACCTGAATATTCCCGTCTACGCCAAATTCTATCTTTGGCAAGGATTCCACCTCTTCGCCGGACCGCAAGTCAGTTTCAACGTACGGGCGAAAGCGACCGATTATATATTCTCGTCATCTTTGTGTCCACCTTTTATGGATGAAGAGTACCATGACGCATCCGGCGATATCCGGGAAGAAATCCGTAACTGCGGCTTCTCCCTTGTGATGGGAGCGGGATATACGTTTGATTGGGGATTGGTCGTTTCCGCCAATTACATATTAGGCTGCACACCTTTCTTCTCTGATACGAATGATTTTTTGACTGGTGGGAGTTCTTATTTTCAAGGAAAAGGCCAGAACAGTGTTCTACAGATTAATGTAGGATGGAGGTTTTGACAAATCACAAGCTTAAACTTTGAATCCGAAATCTGTAATGAAAGAAAGCATCCTCTTTTGCGGACTTATGCTATACGCCCTGCTGTACGTTTCTTGCGAGGGAAGGCGGCCAGAGAAACAAGCATGGCAAGATGTCGAGTTATCGCCCGCGGAGCGACATATCGCCGAGCGAAACACGGCGTTCGCTTTCCGCTTTTTCCAAGAAGCGACACAGACGGACGCCACTTGCGTGCTATCGCCTTTGAGCGCCTCGTGCTTGCTTTCTCTGTTGATGAATGGGGCCGATGGTGATTGCCTCGCCGGAATGCGGACGGCGCTTCGCTTAGACTCCATCCCCATGGAGACGATTAATACCTATTATAATAGACTGATAAAGGGACTGCCTTTCGCGGATCCGCTGACGGAGGTTGGATTGCATCAGTCCCTTTGGATCGAGGAAGAAGTTAACATAGAATCGACATTCCGGAAAGTCTCTCATGAGGAATACAACGCCGAGATATGCACCGTGGACTTCTCCGCTCCCGATGCCACGGAGCGAGTGAATCGTTGGTGCGCCGAGAAAACAAACAACCGCATCACGAAAGTAGTGGACACTTTTCACGGCAAAGAGCGCCTCGCTTTGCTGAACGCCCTCTACTTCCAAGGAAAATGGCAGCGGGAATTCAACAAGGAATGGACACGCCCGGAACCTTTCACCGCCTCCGATGGCACCGTTCGGCAAGTCGAGATGATGTGTCAGACGGATACGTTCCGCCTCCTACGGAACGAATATTTCGACATCGCTGAGCTACCCTATGGGAATGATTCCTTTTCCATGATACTTTTCTTACCCGCGCAAGATAAGGATTGGGAGACCTGCCGGACCTCTTTCACGACGGAGAACTGGCTTCGCTGGAGCGAGGATGGCGAGACACGGCGACTGGACCTGCGGTTGCCTCGTTTTCGGATGGAAGAGCGGTACAACTTAAGCACCGCTTTGCGGGCGCTGGGAATGGGAAAGGCATTCAACCCAAGCATCCACCATTTCCCTCGGTTAGCGAAAGGAGAACTCGGAATCGGGGAAGTACTTCAAAGCATCTTCATCTCCGTGGACGAGGGCGGCACCGAGGCCGCCGCCGCAACAATCGCTACTATCATCGCCGAGGAAGAACTGCCTCCATCATTACGACCCTATCCCTTCCATGTGAACCGCCCCTTTCTATTCCTTATCAAGGAGAACAAAACCGGAGCGATTCTTTTCATGGGGCAGGTAACAAAAATGTGAAAGCGGCAAACCTATTTAATAATAGTTCGCACTCGCCCATCTTTAAAGAACAGGTAGAAAGAACTGGTATACATCCATTGGATTTCTCCATTGGTCTCCATAATGCTTTGCGGCTTGCCGAAAGCCAATCGGCACTCATCCTCATTCATGCCCTCGACAGGTTTACGGATCGCTATCTCATCCCAATGTGTGATTACAGACAATGCATTAGAGGATACAAAATCAAATCCTTTGGGAATTGACACAAAAAAAGTGTATTGTTAGGTTTATCAAAAGGAATGTACTACTTTTGTTAATCACCTAATCATTATACAATAAACAAGTCATGAGCCAATCGAAAATTCTCACGTATATCCCTCCTTTTAAAGTGACGGATGAGATAATGAATTATGTGATAGAAATCGCAGAAATGGTAGGACGTCTGTCAGCAAGTACAGATAATTTGCCAACTCCCAAACTACGTAAACAAAATCGTATAAAAACCATTCAATCGTCATTAGCTATCGAGAACAATTCGCTTTCCATAGAGCAAGTAACCGATATTATAGATGGGAAAAAAGTATTTGGACCATTGGATGAGATTAAAGAAGTAAAAAATGCGATAGATGCTTATCATTTACTTTTCGAGTTAGATCCTTACCAAGAATCAGATCTTTTAAAAGCACATCGGTTGATGATGTCGGATTTAGTGAATGAAAGTGGATGTTATCGACATGGAGGTGTTGGCGTATTCGAGGGACAAGCATGTATCCATGTAGCTCCATCTGCCATGCGAGTGCCTACTTTAATACATGAATTATTTACCTGGGTAAGAAATACAGAAGTACACCCACTTATCAGCAGTTGTGTTTTTCATTATGAATTTGAGTTTATACACCCTTTCACGGATGGAAATGGACGTATGGGACGCATGTGGCAAACATTATTGTTAATGCGATGGCAACCCATTTTCGCTTGGATTCCAGTAGAAACAATCGTAAAGGAACATCAACAAGACTATTACAAAGCTATCGCTAAAAGCGATAAAGAAGGAGAAAGCACAACGTTTGTCGCATTTATGCTACGGTGTTTACGGATAGCATTACAAGAAATGCAAGAAAGTAACCAGAAAAGTAACCAGAAAAGTAACCAGAAAATCCTGGATGCCATTTGCCGGAACCCATCTGTTTCGATCCGAGAATTGCGGGAATTGGTAGGCTTATCGGAAAGCGGCGTAAAGAAAGTAATCAAGCGACTACGCGATAAAGGTGTCATCCGACGGGTCGGAGGCGCGAAGGGCGGACACTGGGAATGCCTACTATAAATATCTGACAATGCCTATTATAAGGTATTAACGTTGCCCATTCTAAAGTACTCACGATAGGCAACGTAAGTACTTTAGGATAGGCAATATTAAATCTGTTGAATCTACATGGATTCAAATCGATTGTAGCACTTGTTCGATGACACGAGGATAATGCGCGTACTCAAGGGCATGCACTTTCCGGGCGACGTCATCCGGCGTATCGGAAGGCGATAAGGGACAAGACGCCTGGAATATAATCGCCCCCTCATCGTAATGATCGTCTATATAATGAATCGTGATACCCGACTCATGCTCGCCCGCACGCACGACGGCCTCGTGCACATGCCTGCCATACATTCCCTTACCGCCATATTTCGGAAGCAACGCCGGATGGATATTCACGATCCTGTTCGGGAACGCACGCAAAAGCTTATCGGGTATCTTACGCAAGAATCCCGCTAATACGATAAAATCAATCGGATACTCCGCTAACTTATATATAATAGGCTCACCCGCGTCGAACTCTTCCCCGGTAAACACAAAAGCGGGCACGTTCAACCGCCTTGCCCGTTCCAGCACGCCGGCGTCCCGTTTATTGGAAAGAACAAGTGCCACTTGAATCGTATCACTTCCAGCGAAATACCGGATGATATTCTCCGCGTTCGTACCCGAACCAGAGGCAAAAATCGCTATCTTTTTCATATATTTCGAGTCATTATGTGCACAAGAAAATAAAAAACGTGCAGTTTTCCACATTTTTAGCGTACGAAATTTGTTTTGTAACACAAAAAATTCGTTTCTTTGCACTGCAAATTTAAAAAGTATATTTGGTATTTATTAATCTAAATTGAAAAAGTTATGTCTGAAGTTGCTGAAAAAGTAAAAGCTATCATCGTTGACAAGTTAAGTGTTGAAGAAACAGAAGTTACAAACGAAGCAAGCTTTACGAACGATCTTGGAGCAGACTCTCTGGACACGGTAGAGTTGATTATGGAATTCGAGAAGGAATTCGGCATCTCAATCCCTGACGACCAAGCGGAAAAGATCGCGACTGTAGGGGATGCGATCGCTTACATCGAGGCGAACGTCCAAAAGTAAAATCTTCATACGTAAGGGTATGGAATTAAAAAGAGTAGTAGTGACAGGTCTTGGAGCCATTACTCCATTAGGTAATACGCTCGCCGATTCTTGGCAGGGCGTTATCGAAGGGAAGAGTGGCGCGGGGCCTATTACTCAATTTGACGCATCCAAATTCAAGACACGCTTCGCTTGCGAGGTAAAAGGATTCGATCCGCTGAGCGTCATGGATCGTAAAGAGGCTCGCAAATGCGATCGGTATAGCCTCTTGGCGATTGACGCCGCGAAGCAGGCGATCGCCGATTCCGGTATGGATTTGGATAAAGAAGACAAAACACGCATCGGCGTTATCTTCGCATCCGGTATCGGAGGTATCAAAACCTTCGACGAGGAGTTGCTAAGCTACGCGAAGACAAAAGATACAATCGGTCCTAAATTCAACCCATTCTTCATTCCGAAGATGATCGCTGATATGGCGGCGGGACATATTTCCATGATTTATGGATTCTCTGGCCCGAACTTCGCTACCGTATCGGCATGCGCCTCTTCCACGAACGCTATTAGCGACGCGTTCAATTATATCCGCTTAGGAAAAGCGAATGTAATCGTGACAGGTGGCGCGGAAGCCGCTATCTCCGCTTCAGGAGTGGGCGGATTCAACTCCATGAACGCACTTTCTACACGCAACGATTCTCCGGAGACAGCTTCTCGCCCATTCAGCGCGAGCCGCGACGGATTCGTTATTGGCGAGGGTAGCGCTTGCTTGGTATTGGAGGTATTGGAGCATGCGTTGGCACGAGGCGCGCGCATCTACGCGGAAATCGGAGGAACGGGTCTTTCCGCTGACGCTTATCACCTGACCGCTTCCCATCCGGAAGGATTAGGCGCGAAGCTTGTCATGCGAAACGCGTTGGAAGACGCGGGCATGAAGCCTGAGGATATCGATTACATCAACGTACACGGAACATCTACCCCTGTAGGTGATGTATCGGAAGTAAAGGCGATTAAAGATGTCTTCGGCGAACATGCTTACCAGTTGAATATCAGCTCGACGAAATCAATGACCGGCCACCTGCTGGGCGCCGCGGGCGCTATAGAGGCAATCTTCTGTATCATGGCTATTCATGAGGGCATTATTCCGCCGACAATCAACCATGCGGATGGCGACGATGATCCGGAAATCGATTATAACTTGAATTTCACATTCAACCATGCGCAAAAGCGGGAAGTGAACGCCGCTTTATCGAATACGTTTGGTTTCGGTGGACATAACGCATGCGTCATCGTGAAAAAATACGTGAAATAACGTGCTTAAAAAGCTATTCGAACAGCTACATAAAAGAATAAGGCTCCTTCAACATAAAGGAAAGGAGCCTTATTTGTCTTTAGAACGAATTATCGGTTTCTGTCCCGACAACATCCAACTATACAAACAGGCCTTACGGCATCGCTCCTCATCGGTCGAGACCGACGATGGGAAATGGATTAATAACGAACGGCTTGAATTTTTAGGAGACGCCATCCTGGATGCGGTCGTGGCGGATCTTCTTTACAAGAATTTCCCGAATAAGCGGGAAGGCTTCTTGACAAACCTACGTTCCAAAATCGTGCAACGGGAAATGATGGACAAGATCGCCCAGCAATTGGGACTGGACGAGATGGTGATTTATTCTTCTCGGATGACCATCAACTCTCATCATGGCAACCATATGTATGGCAACGCTTTGGAAGCGCTGATCGGCGCGATTTATCTGGACCAGGGCTTCGATACGTGCTACGCGTTCATCCGCGATACGATGATTAAAAAGCATATCAACATTGAGAGTTTATCGCGCAAGGAAGTCAACTTCAAATCGAACTTGATTGAATGGAGCCAGAAGAATAAACTGGCGATTACGTTCGATTTAATCGAATCGTTCATGGACGCTGAGGGAAACCCCGTCTTCCAAAGCGCTATTCTCTTATTGGGCGAGCAAATCGGCGTGGGCATCGGATATTCGAAAAAAGAGTCACAACAAGCGGCTTCCAAGATGGCGATCCACAAAATCCGGAACGATAAGGAACTGCAACAGCGCATCTCGGAATTCAAGAAGAAAAGAGCCGCCGAAAATGCCGGGGAAACAATAGAAACCACTGATACCCCAGAAATGGCAGAAACCCCAAACACACCGGAAACAAATACAAATCCAAATGCGGAAAACACCGCGGAGTAACGCCGATAAATTTACAACCGCGTCACTCCGCTCAATTCATGTCATTCTTCCTCTAAAGGATTTTTCATCCTCATTATTGTCCGAAAGTGACTCCCATACGAAGACCTTGCGTGATAAGGTCATGATCGGGAGTAACCAGTTTGAGCTTCCCCGCTACTTCCGACAAAGGAATGGAAGCTACGTGGTTGCCATGCATACAAACCATACGGCCAAACTGCTTGCTCGCGATCAATTCCGTGGCATGCCCGCCCAAACGGGTCGCCAGGTTGCGGTCGAAAGGCGAAGGATTGCCGCCCCGTTGCGTATAACCCAACACCGTGTCGCGCGTCTCGATGCCCGTTCCTTCCTCGATGGCTTTGGTGATGTAATCAGAAGGACGCTGTTTCTTATTGGGTGTCTCGATACCTTCCGCCACGACCACGATCGAGTAAGGCTTACCGCGCCGGGCCCGGTCGAGTATCGCCTCGTTTACCTTATTAATATCGTATCCCAATTCCGGAAGCAAAATTACGTCGGCACCGCCCGCCATACCGGCGTAAAGAGCGATCCAACCCGCGTGATGGCCCATCACCTCCACGACCATCACTCGCTTGTGCGAGCTTGCCGTGGAATGCAATCGGTCGATCGACTCCGTAGCTATATTTACCGCTGTATCGAAACCAAACGTAATATCCGTGCCCCATACGTCGTTGTCGATCGTCTTCGGCACGCCAACTACATTCAGTCCTTGCTGCGACAAAAGATTGGCTGTCTTTTGCGTCCCGTTGCCCCCGATGCAAACCAAGCAATCCAAACCTAACTCTTGATAATTCTCCTTAATGATACGCGGCTTGTCGGAATCACCCGAAGCCAATAACTTACGGAAAGGCTTCTCGCGGGAAGTCCCTAAAATAGTCCCGCCTAAATTCAAGATTCCCGACAAACTCCGCTCGTCGAAAACCTGGATATCTTTCTTCAAAAGACCGATAAAACCACTATGAATACCTATCACCTCCATTCCATAATGCATGAGGGCGGTTTTGCCAACGCCCCGGATGGTAGCGTTGATACCGGGACAATCGCCACCGGATGAGAGAATCCCTATTTTCATCGTAACATTAATTTAGTACATAGCAAAGATATAAATAAAAAGAGAATGGCTACATTTGCACCTGAACAAATCAAACGGACATGGATATTTTAACACATACGGTATCTCTCATTTTCCGGCGACGGCAAAAAGAGATCGAGCGTTTCGGACAAAATATAGTCCCTATCCAACAGCGACAACTGGAGCGACTCACGCGTCAGGCTCGCGACACGGAATGGGGAATCCGATATGATTTCAAAAGTATCCGTTCATACGCGGATTTCCAACGACGTGTGCCTTTGCAAAACTACGACGATATAAAGCCTTACGTCGTACGCATGATTAATGGGGAGAAAAACATCCTCTGGCCCGGCGCGACACGTTGGTACGCGAAAAGCAGCGGCACGACCAACGACAAAAGCAAGTTCATCCCCGTTACGCCCGATATCTTACATGGATGCCACTACAAAGGCGGATTCGATTGCGTGGCCATCTACTTACGAAACAACCCGGAAAGCCGTTTCTTCGCGAAAAAGGGATTGATATTAGGCGGCAGCCATAGTCCTTCACCACTGAACGCGAACGCACGCCAAGGCGATCTCTCCGCTGTATTGTTGCAAAATATCAATCCTTTGGTTAATCTGGTACGGGTTCCGAAGAAATCCATCATCTTAATGGATGAGTGGGAAAGCAAACTGAATGCGATCGTGGAAAACACGTGGAATAAAGACGTATGTAACCTATCGGGCGTGCCCTCGTGGATGTTGGTGCTGATCAAGGCGGTGCTGAAACGGGCGGGTAAGGAATACCTGACCGACGTATGGCCCAACTTGGAGGTATTTTTCCACGGCGGCATCAGTTTCGAGCCGTATCGGGAACAATACAAGGCATTGATTCCTTCGGACAAGATGCACTATATGGAGACATACAACGCCTCGGAAGGATTTTTCGGCCTACAGGACGATCCATCGGATCATAGCCTGCTCCTGATGCCGGATTACGGAATCTTTTACGAGTTCATTCCCGTGAACGAGGTGGGAAGCGATAACCCGACCGTGCTTCCGTTGGAATCGGTCGAGACGGGAAAGAACTACGCGATGGTGATTACCACCGCCGGCGGATTATGGCGCTACCAGATAGGCGATACGGTGCGGTTCACCTCGCTCTTCCCGCATAAGTTCGTTATCTCCGGCCGTACGAAGCATTTTATCAACGCCTTTGGCGAGGAACTGATGGTGGACAATGCCGACAAGGCGATCACACGAACGTGCCAAGAGACGGGAGCGAAAGTGAAGGAATACACCGCCGCGCCCCTTTTCCTGTTGGACAAGGCGAAAGGACGCCACCAATGGTTCATCGAGTTCGATAAGTTACCCGATTCCATCCCCGCGTTCGCTACGTTATTGGATCAAAATTTACAGAAGCTGAATTCCGATTACGAGGCGAAACGATACAAAGAGATCTCCTTGCAACCGCTGGAGGTGATTGTCGCCCACGAGGGTGTTTTCTATGAGTGGCTCCGACGAAAAGGAAAATTAGGCGGACAACACAAGATACCACGATTGAGCAACGACCGGACACAATTCGAGGAATTGTTAAGTGTCAACCAATCGATGGGCGACGGTCAAAAACGATAACTCAAGTAAAAACCGGCACCACCGCCATGGAGCATCGGGGCGGCGACTATCGGACAGTCGCTGGCCCGCTTATTAACAAGGCGGGCGACGGCGTTACGAACCGGGAAATAGACGAGATACGATAATTCCACCGACAGGATGCCAAAACCCGCCCCCGCCAACACGTCCGCTACCCAATGACGGTTATTATATAACCGCGAGCCCGCCACGAATGCGGCGAGCGCGTAGCCCGAGTAAGCCAGCCAAGGCGAACTGTCCTTAAACTCCTTATAGGCCATGTGCGCGCCCAAGAAGGCATTCGCCGTATGGCCGGACGGAAAGGAATAAGGCGCCCCGTCGGGGCGTTTCTCATTAACCCAGTGCTTCAAGCAATGCACCGACAGCCCGTTGATGCCTTCGGCTATCGCGAGCAAGCAGAGCTGGTCTACCCAATGATGTTTCTCCTTGCCCATTAAATCGCATACGAATACCCAGCCCAACATACCCCATTCCATATAATCGTCGATGTGTATCCGCTTCACGGAATCTTTCCGGCTAAACAAGTGGAAATCATTCATCCCATCGATAGCCGTACCAATGGCGCCTACCGTAATCAACGAGGCGGGCAGGATCAAGCTCTTCGGATTGAAATCGTATGAGACAACCGGCATCCGTTCCTCCACCGGAGCGGACGTAGCGGCTTTCCTTAGCAAGGAATCAAGCCCGGCCTCACGCGCCTGCATCGGCTTCCCCATAAGGCAAATCAATAGCCCGACCAAAAGCCATAATCTCCTGCGTAGAGCGGTATGCGTCAATCGCTTTCTCATCCCGGGTCTCATCAATCCGCTAAACATTGGATTTCCTCGACGGAAAGTCCTGTCGACTGGGCGATAACCTCTATCGATACACCCAATCGTTTTAAGTTTAAGGCGGTTTGTAATACGGCTTCCTTACGTCCTTTCTCAAGGCCTTCCTTACGTCCTTCTTCAAGGCCTTCCTTACGACCTTCCTCAAGGCCTTCCTTACGACCTTCCTCAAGACCTTCCTTGCGACCTTCATCCAAGCCTTCCTCGCGAGCGTTTGTCAATACATCCCATTGGATACGTAGATTATCCATATGACGGATGTAACGGGCACGATCCTCGGGGGTCATCTTATCCATCAACAAGATATCAGCGGCCTCACGCAAGCCTTTCGCACGCGGACGTTCCGCGATCTCACCCGTCTTCAGGTATTGAATCCATTCGTCGAGCGGCGTCACCGCTTTTTGATTGAACTCATCCACACGGATCACGTAATATTCCGGAAACAAATCGCCGGCATAGAGGCGGGAGAAAGTGCTTTGCTGCCTTTTCGACAACAGCAGCTCGTCTTTCGTATGCACGCCAATAAAATGCGTATAACCGTGGTAAATATAATCCGAGCCTTGCCCTAAGTCGAAATAAACGATATTGATGGAGTAAACCTTACGAACCTCCTTGTATTTATCCCCCAAATGGATATACTCCACGATAGCCTTCGAGCTTCCGTAAAGCATCCGCTGAAAATAGGAAAGCTCGCGGGTGTTCTGCACCTCCACGATAATCAGCTGCTTCCGGCTATCCTCCGCCAATAAATCCACCCGGTTATACTTATCGTCCGCCTCCTCTTGGTTCGATTCGCTTTCCAACAAACTATGGATACGAATATCTTCCCCAAGCAATTCGCTTAGGAAACCTTCCAAAATCACGTAGTTCGCCTTTTGACGCAATAAACGCTTGATAGCCCAGTCGAAACGTATGTAATTGTCCTTTTTCATGTTTTCGGCTTTTTATACAGCAAATGTACGAAAATATAAGGATGCCCGCAAGCCATACGATGAGTTACGAGTTACAAATTACGAGTTGCGAGTTCTTAGCGCTTTCCATCGCAGATACGTGCGTTGGCAAAGTCACGTACGTGTGTTGGCATTTTAACATACGTGCGTTGGCCAAGGCACATAGGTGCATCCGGAGAATTGACAATTAACAATTAACGATTGACAATTATTGGGCCGTGAAACTTATAGGACGGTGAAACCGTCCCACTCTGTGTAAGAAGGTGTGTCAAAATCGAGTATTGGCACGCAGATAACGCAGAGAGCACAGATTCACGCAGACTTATTCAAGTATAAATCAACAAAAAAGAATCTGCGTTCATCTGCTCAATCTGCGTCGTCTGCGTGCTTTTCCGCGATTTGACACATCCTCATTGCGTACATCCCTTTCTGGAAGCGACCTCGGAGAGGTCGAACTACTATTTATATAATGTACGCGCGTACCTTAATATATAGTATTAAGGGCATCTACGTTATTTAGATAGTAAAAAGCTGAGATTCAATGCGGTATATGCATAAACGGGAGGTACGTTTTAGTGCCATTAAAACCATCGTTTAAATGGTACGTTTGCAAAGGTACGCGTTTCTTTGATACCTGCAACTCTTTCC
>DXEN01000034.1 GCA_019114945.1 Candidatus Parabacteroides intestinigallinarum
CCGGTCAGTTCAAGACAACCACCGGAGGCGAGGCCTAGGAAGGTACTTTTAACCTCTTGAAAGCGCCTCGCTAGGCTTAGGAAAGGGACTTTAATTCTTCCCCGCTTATGGGAGTTTATTCAAGTCGAATGTCACGAGGATGGGCCGGTGGTCGGATGGATGCCAAAAGTTGGAAAGCTTTCGCGGATCCCGCACGGGCCTGGTATAATCGTCGGTGATGACATCCGCTTCGACGATGCTCTCGTACAACGCGGGCGTGCAATAGACAAAATCGATGCGGGCCTCGCCTCCGGTGGTTGTCTTGAACTGACCGGGATACTTTTGGGCGATAATATCCACATACGGCGTACTCGCCTTGATATAATCATGGACCAAGAAACGAGTATCATCCTCCGGATATTGGTAAGTCGCGTTATCCACGCGCGACCGGGAGTTGAAATCGCCCATCATCAGCCAATGCATAGCTTCCGCGTCCGGCAAGCTTCCATACGTATGACGGACGATATACTCCATCTCCATACGGCGATACTTATCCCCGCCATGCGCTTCCTTGCTGGCCTCTTGATTCTCGGCCCGGAACGCGTAGGCTTGCGGCCAAGTATGCAGGGAGACCAGATTCAAAGTGTCCTTCTCAATCGCGATACGTGCCCATCCCGCACCATGCGTGACAACGCTATCCGGCTCAGCCCCGACGATGCGGGCGACGTTCTCGATGGGATATTTGGAAGTAATGACCTGCGGATAATTGTCCCGATGGCCGCCCAAATACCAATAAGAGTGCCCATATCGCTTCGCCAAATCCGGCCAATGGTCTACCAGATAATGCTCCGCCGGCTCCATGGGATCCGCCGTACCGGTCGTATAGATGGTTTGCGCCTCGCACCAGACGCAAATGTCCGGCGCTTGCTGATTGACCCATCGCACGAACGCGTCGTAATTATCTCCCTGCCCGGACCACATCCCGTTCTGGATGTTCCAATAGAGCAAGCGCAACGGCTTCGCCTCCGCGACCTCTTGTTGAGGCTTTTTCCCGGCGCAAGCGACCAAAAGACACGCCAGCATCCAGCAGGACGCGAACAATAAACGCACGCCGGTATTCATTCCTTTCGTTCTCATATTCCTTTTCGTTTAATGATTCTACAAATTAAGATTCTTCCGTCGTATAACCCGGGTTCTGGTCTACCGCCTGGTTCATCGCCTTGTTGTAGTTGAACTCCTCGTCCGGGATTTTCCAAAGATAATGTTTCTCCTGGATTTCCGTCCACGATCCATCCTCGACGTTGAAATATTTACCGACCAATTCTTGCGCCTTACCTAAGCGGACGATAAAGTCCCAATGTTTTCCCTCGTTGAAGTGCTCGTATGTCTCTTC
Source organism: Candidatus Parabacteroides intestinigallinarum (assembly GCA_019114945.1). Lineage (GTDB taxonomy): Bacteria > Bacteroidota > Bacteroidia > Bacteroidales > Tannerellaceae > Parabacteroides > Parabacteroides intestinigallinarum. The sequence goes on from DXEN01000034.1 coordinate 1,373, forward strand.
TTTGATCAAGAGATCGATAAAGCTATCCATGGTCGAGTAATCCGCGAGCTTGTAATCCAGTTCCGCGTTTGGGACGAGCGGGTCATGCCCGTAAGCGCGGCGGCGAAGTTGGTTCAGCATCTCGATAGACGTTTCCGTGGGCGCTCCGGCGACCCGGGCGGACGCTTCCGCATAGATCAGCATCGCGTCCGGATAACGGATCAACGGAATCGACACGTTCGCTCCGTTTCCTTGCGCGTTCGGATCCCAATATTTCGTCAGCAAGCAAGTGTACTCGCCATACGCGTCCGCTCCGAACACGTAGAAGCCCACGTTCAAGCCGTAGCGGAAATCGTTCGTATCCCACGTGGAGATGATGTGGTTCCGCAAATCCGTGTAATGGGTATAATAGCCATTCCCGTTCAGCATCAACTTGCCCGGCTCGATCTCGTATTGGGGATGAGCGGTGTAAGAGACGTAATCCCACGTCTTGCTATCGGTCCTTGAGGTCTTGACATAGAAAATCTCCTCGGTCGATGTCGTCAGGTCGTACCCGAATACCTTGTCGAAATCGCGGGAAGAGCTCACCTGCACCAACGAATAAGCGCCGCTGTTCACCACCTCGCCGGCGAGCCGCTCCGCCTCGGCGTAATCGCCCGTGTGCATATACACGTCCGCCAGGCAAACCCGGACAGCGCTCTTGTTCGGGGTAGCGATATAGCGGGACTTATCCGGGCAGTTCTCCAAGGCGTATTGAAGATCCGCGATGATGAAATCGTAGACTTCCTCCTTGGAGCTCTTGGGCACGTCCCAAGTGGTGACGTTCTCTTCCGTCTTCAACGGTACGCCTCCCCAGTATTTCACCAACGTGAAGTAGTTGAACGCCCGAATGAAACGCAACTCGCCCATGTAAGAGGCGATCTCCGCCTCGGTCATCTCCGAGGCCTTCGGCAGTTGGGCGAGCGCCGTGTTGCAATACATGATCGCCTTGTACAAGTTTTGCCAGTTCGCCGCGCTACGCGTCACGTGCGTGGCGTTGACGAAGCCGTTGTAATTATCGTAATTGGTATACACGCCTTTCGAGTAGCAATACTCCGTGTTGATCTCCAACGTGGCGAAGAAATTCGCGTTATAGGCCGAGCGCATGATGTCCAGCGGGGCCAGGACCGCCGCATTCGCCTCTTCCACCGTATTGTAGAACGTCTCGCTCGAGATCGAGTACGTATAATCCGTCTCGTCCAGGCAATCGTCGCATGCCGTCAACGCGGCGAGACCCATCAGCAATAAGAATAGTTTATTTTTCATCTTTCAATCTGTTCTGTTTTAAAATTTAACGCTTAAACCCATGGAAACCGTCTTGGTATTCGGATACGTGAAGTGGTCGATGCCGGCGTTCACGTCGCTGGCTTTCGAGCTGACCTCCGGATCGACACCGCTATACTTCGTGAACGTAAGCCAGTTCTGCATGCTTACGAATACCCGGATGGCGCTCAGCCAGTTCTTCGTGCTCCATTTCTCGCACGGGAAGTTGTAGGCCAGCTGGATATTCTTCAGGCGCAAGTAGGAGCCGTTCTCCACGAAGCGATCGGAATAGCGCAGCGTGCCGACCATATCGATGCGCGGATAGTGGGCGTTGGAGTTGTCCTGCCCCGGGCGCCAGCTCTCGTAATACACCTTGCTCTCGATGTTCATGCCCTGGCTGTACGAGTAGTTGCGCATCTCGCTCAGGTTGAACACCTCGTTGCCCTGGCTTCCTTGCAGGAAGAAGTTGAAATCCCAGTTCTTGTAGCGGAAGCCGCAGTTCAAGCCGTAGGTGAAATCCGGGAAGGGCGAACCGGCGATGTAGCGGTCGTCGGTATCCGTATATTGCCCGTCGCCGTTCAGATCGGCGTAGGTAATGGAGCCGTTCTCGTCCAAGCCCGCGTCTTTATAGACGTAGAACGCGCCCAGGGGCTCGCCCTCGCGGATGATGGTGATGGAGCCGGAGCCGTAGTTGCTGTACGTCGTGCCCAGGATGTCCGTATGGTCGGCCAACTCCTCCACGCGGTTCTTGTTGTGGGCGATGTTGAACTGGAGCGTGAAGCCGAAGTCTTTCTTCTGGATCACGTCCGCCTCGACCAAGAGCTCGACACCCTGGTTGCTCATGCTACCGATGTTGCGCACCGTCGACGTGTAGCCCGATGACGAGGGCAGGCTCACCGTGTTCAGCAAGTCGGTCGTCTTCTTGTAGTAATAGTCCGCGGTGACGCGCAAGCGCTGGTTGAACAGCCCCAGGTCGATACCGGCGTCCCACTGCGAGGTGGTTTCCCACTTCAGGTCCTCGGGGAAAGTGGCGCTCGGCGCGTAGTACGGAACGTTCTCCGAGCCCGTCGCCGTCTTGCCCGTGTTCAGCAGGTTCTGGGTCATATAAGGGTCAATCGCCGTGGAGCCCGTCTTACCGTAACCGAGGCGCAACTTCAGGTTGGAGAGGCGCTCGAAGTCTTCCATGAACGGCTCCTCCGATATACGCCAAGCCAAGGCCGCCGAGGGGAAATAGCCCCAGCGCGAGCCGGCCGAGTAACGGCTGGAACCATCGGCGCGGAAGCTGGCCGTCAGCAGGTACCGGTCCATCAAGGAATAGTTGACGCGGCCCAGGTACGACATCAGCACCCATTTCGAGTAGCTGGTCGACGGCGTGTTGGCGGTGCCCGCCGAGGAGAGGTCGTTCGTCAGTTGCACGTCGCTCAGGAACGTGTTGCCGGAGGCGGAGATCGACTTATAGACGTTCTGCTGGTAGGTAAAACCGCCCATCACGTTGAACGAGTGGATGTCGCCCAGCTTGAAATCGTAGGTCACGATGTCCTCGTTGATGACGTTCGTCGAGCGTTGGTGGTTCACCGACGCGGAGTTATTCTGGTAGATATACTTCTTCGTCGTGTACGCGTCGTAGCGCGCGTCCGAGCCTTCCATACCGAACGTCGCCCGGATGGAGAGGCCCTTGATGGGCTGGAAGTTCAACGACGCGTTCAGGTTCGTGAGGTTGGTCACGGTCTTATAGGTCGCCTCGTTCGCCATGCAGATCGGGTTCTTTATCTCGTGCGACGACCACGAGAACCACGAGCGCAGGTCCTTGTAATCGCCGTTCTCGTCGTAGGGCGTGAAAATCGGCGAGGCCGAGTAAGTCGCGCCAATCAGCGACGAGCCTCCGTTTCCGCCGTTGTCCGATTGGTTCATCTGGTTGATCAAGGAATAGCCCATCGTCACCGCGGCGCTGACCATCGGGCTGATCTTCATGTCCAGGCTCGTGCGGAGGTTGTACTTGTCGTAGGAGCTATTGTTGATCAATCCGTCTTTCATCATCGCCGAGCCGCTCACGAAGTAGCGGAAATTATCCGAGCCGCCGGACACGTTGATGTTGTGGTTCGATATCGGGGCGGTCTGGAACACCAGGTCCTGCCAATCGTTGCCCTTTCCCATCGCCGCGATGTCCGCCTCGGAGAAGGGCGCCTCCGTCAGGATATCCGCGTTCACCAGGTACTCGTTGTAGAAGCTCGCCCACTCGCGGGCGTCCATCAAATCCAGCTTCTTGATTTGCTTCTGGAAACCGTACTCGAAGTCGTACGACACGTTCGTCTTGCCGGACTTACCCTTCTTCGTGGTGATCAGCACCACGCCGTTCGCGCCGCGCGAGCCGTAGATGGCGGTGGCGGAAGCGTCTTTCAGGATTTCCATGGACTCAATATCGTAGGTGTTGATCGACGACGTGCTGGCCGGGATGCCGTCGATGATGTAAAGCGGGTCGTTATCCCCTTGGATGGAGTTCACGCCGCGGATGCGTATCGAGTAATCGCCCGCCGGGTCGCCCGTGTTTTGCGAGAGAACGACGCCCGGCACGCGGCCTTGCAACGCCTGGATGGGGTTGGATACGGTGAAGGCCGTGATCTCGTCCGCCTTGATGGTCGACACGGCGCCGGTCAGGTCTTTCTTCTTCATCGTTCCGTAGCCGACGACGACCACCTCGTCCAATCCTTGCAGGTTCTCGCGCAGCACGATCTTCACCTCGTCGCGCTTGCCCCCGCAGGGATATTCCAGCGACGCGTAGCCGATATAGGATACTTGGAGAATCGAGTTCGGGGAGACCTCGATGGCGAATTTCCCGTCGATGTCCGTCACGACGCCTTGCGTCGTCCCCTTCACCAGCACATTGGCCCCGATAATCGGGACGCCACTCTCATCCACGACCGTACCGCACAGCGTGTACGCGTCTTGTTGGTTTACCGACGGAACGACAAGCGTATCCGCTTTCAGGGTAGCGGGCAGTCCTTGCAAGAGGCCGGAGAGGCACAGGAGCCCTACCCATTGAGTTACTTGTTTCTGTTTACCGTACATTTTCGTTCAATAAAAATAATTGGATTTCTCTTTTTTCATGGCAAAATAAATACACGGATGTTTCAATGCTGACGCGAAAGGATTACGCCTTTGTTTCGATTCGATTAAGATGACGTGTCGGTTCTCGTCCGCGTCAGGATGTTTTCTCACGGTATTTCAAACAGAAGTTTCCAAGCAGATTGTGGAATAGCTCTTAGATTTAAGTCATTCTCCGATGACCCGCGGAGAGTCCGAGCGATGGTGGTGGAAGACCGATAAAAAAACGTGGACTCATCGTTTTATTATAGTTCTGAAGGTCTACCACAACCCGCACTCCTGATAATACAAACAAAGATGTCCACGCTATGCGCGGACGTCAAGCGTATTTTTACAGAAGTGCTCTAAAATTGTGGTAGTTTTCAGAACTTCTAAAATAAACTTTACGTCTTTATATCGTTACTATGTCCTCTAAATGAACTTTACTTCATCGGCAAATTGTTTTAAATGGAACAAAAAATTTCATGTCACGGCCAAATATAGCGATTACCGTTTAACTTCCCATAAATCATCCTTGAAAAATTACTTAAAAAGTGCCTTTTAGATTTCTGAAAACCGTCTTTAAGCCCTTAAAAGCGCCTTATAGATTTCTAAAAACCATCTTTAAGCCCTTAAAGGTGTGTTTTAGATTTCTAAAAACCGCCTTTAAGCCCTTAAAGGTGTGTTTTAGATTTCTGGAAACCATCTTTAAGCCCTTAAAAGTGTGTTTTAGATTTCTAAAAACCATCTTTAAGGCCTTAAAGGCCCTTTCTTGATTTCTTTAAGGGAAGAAAACGCGGCGCCGGCGGATAAAAAAGCCCGGCGGGCGAGCCGACGAACGGCTCGAATCCGTATCTTTGGCGGCGCGTTCGCGCGACTACATATATATAAAAGGTAAAAGGGAAAGAGATGGACGGAGAATCGTGTTATTGGTTCGTGTTCGAGAAGGACAGGTTGCTGCTCCGGAAGGAGGGCGACGCGTATCAAGTGCCATTCGGCGTTGAGGCGCCGGCGCGGGTTTCCCGTGTGCTGGACGTTTCCTACAATGGCGGACCGGCGGCCCGGGCGGCGGAGCTGAACGAGCCCGCGGGAGAAGGGGACGGCCTCGCCCTCGTGGGGCTGCGCGCCTCGTGGGATTGCCTGCCGGAGGAAATGTACGCGCTGGCGGGGAAGGCCTACCAGCTGCTTTACTGGGACAGCCACAGCCGCTTCTGCCCGGCGTGCGGCACGCCCACGGAGCGCGTGGCGCCCATCGCCAAGCGTTGCCCGGTGTGCGGGTACGAGATCTACCCGACCATCGCCACGGCGATGATCGTGCTCATCCGGAAGGGGGATTCCATCCTGCTGGTACGCGCGCGGAATTTCCGGGGCACGTTCCACGGCTTGGTGGCCGGTTTCCTGGAGGTGGGCGAGACGCTGGAGGAGTGCGTCCGCCGGGAGGTGCGCGAGGAAACAGGCTTGGAAATCGATCATATCACTTACTTCGGCAACCAGCCCTGGCCTTATCCCAGCGGGCTGATGGTAGGCTTCGTGGCCGACTACGCGGGCGGCGAGATCAAGTTGCAGGACGACGAGCTGAGCGCCGGCGCCTTCTATACCCGCGACAATCTGCCGGAGATCCCCCGCAAGCTCAGCATGGCCCGCCGCCTCATCGACTGGTGGCTGGCGGAGGGGGAAAAATAGTCATATCGGGATTAGCACGCAGACGACACAGAAAACGCGGATGAACGCGGATTATTTTATTATCCATTCAAAAATAAATCCGCGTCCATCCGCGTCAATATTCATCCGCGGCTCCGGCTTAGAGGAGGGCGTCGATCTTCGCGACGAACTTGTCCTTCGTGGTGGCGCCCACGATCTTGTCCGCCAGCTTCCCGTCCTTGAAGAAGAGCACCGTCGGGATGTTGCGGATGCCGAACTGACCGACGACGTCGTCGTTCTCGTCCACGTTCATCTTGCCGATGTTCACACGGCCCTCATACTCGTTCGCCAACTCGTCGATGATGGGAGAGACCATCCGACAAGGGCCACACCATTCCGCCCAGAAATCAAGCACCAGGGGTTTACCGGAGTTTACCAACTCCTCGAAATTCGCGTCTGTAATTTGTAATGCCATTTTCTTTATATTTTTGATTTGTTATTATAAGTCTCGCTTGTTCGCGATCGCTCGCCAAAAGTACGAATTCTTTCGCCGCCACACAACACGTTATCCATTAATTTTAAAATCGATGTTATCGTTGCCGCGCAGGAAGTCCACCAGCTCGCGCGTCACGCTCAGGCGGGTGTTCCGCGAGAACAGGTTGAGCGAGATGTTGCGCTCGCCGTCCACCACGCGGAAGTAGAGCAGGCTGTGGCCCGGGTTCTTCTTGATAAGCACGGAGAGCTCGTTGATCGTGGGCTCGTCGAGGTCGTGGATGGGAACGGTGATGCTGATTTTCTCGATCAGCTTGTCCTTCTCGTCCTGCAACAGGCGTATCGAGCCTATCCGGAAGTCGAACTTGTTGGGCGCCCACTTGCTGGGCTCCACCCGGGCGCTGACCAATAGGTACATCCCGACCTTCCCGTATTTCCCGTAGTCGATATAGTCCTGCCCGAAGAGCGGTATCTCGCCGCTCCCGGTGAAATCCTCCAGCTTCAGGATGCCGTAGGGCTTCCCGTTCTTGCTCGTCCCCTCGCGGAAACCGGTGACGATGCCGCCCAGCAGGATCTCGCGCCCCCGCAGGGCGTC
>DXEN01000035.1 GCA_019114945.1 Candidatus Parabacteroides intestinigallinarum
GTGGAAATAATAGGTGAGGCGGTTTATATGCTTACGAAAGAATTTAAGACCGCGCATCCGGAAGTCGAATGGGATGTGATAGAGGGAATGCGTCACGTTTTGGTTCATGGTTATTATAAGATAAACCCCAGACAATTATGGAATACCATCGAGAATGATATTCCTGAATTGAAGCTGATGATTGCGAGGTATGTCCGGGAAATGAAATAGGAGTTGCCGAATTAAGCGATTGTATTACCGTAATAAATACGGATTCTTCGATTTAACCATTGCCTCGTGAAATCGCGGAGATGGATTCCCCGTTACAACGATGGGGGATGAATCTCGCCGTATAAAAATATTTCATTCAAATAATCATGTACAAACATTGTTTCAAGCGGGTGATGGATTTTTCCATCGCCCTGATCGTGTTGGCTATTATCTGGCCAATATTGTTGGTGATTACCGTTTGGCTCCATTTCGCTAATAAAGGCGCTGGCGCTTTCTTCTTGCAGGAACGGCCCGGCAAGGATGGGAAGATTTTCAAGGTAATCAAGTTCAAGTCGATGACGGATGAGCGGGATGCCGACGGGAACCTCCTGCCGGATGCCCAGCGCTTGACTAAGGTAGGCCGTTTCGTCCGCTCCACCTCGATAGACGAGCTCCCCCAATTAATTAACGTATTGAAAGGCGACATGGCATTGATTGGGCCGAGGCCGTTGTTGGTGGAGTACTTACCGCTTTATACGAGAGAACAAGCTCGTCGGCACGAGGTCCGGCCGGGAATAACCGGTTGGGCGCAGGTACATGGGAGGAATGCGATTTCTTGGTCGGAGAAATTCAAATTGGATGTTTGGTATGTGGATCATTGCTCTTTTCTGGTGGATGCGAAAATCTTATTCATTACGATTAAGAAAGTGCTAGAAAAAGAAGGTATATCACACGAAGGGCAAGCTACGATGGAGATGTTTACAGGGTATAATTAAATTGGATATGTATTTATATGGAGCGAGTGGTCATGCCAAGGTGATCATGGATATTTTATTGGCGAACCATATTCCCGTGGAAGGATTGATAGATGATAATCCGGAAATCAACGAGTTAATGGGCTATCCGGTTTCCCATGAGTGGAGGGGTATCTTTCCTTTAATTATTAGTATTGGTAGTAATCGGATTCGAAAACAAATATCGGATCGCTTGGATGTGGAGTTTGGAACGGCGATTCATCCATCGGCGGTGGTTTCGCCTTTTGCTACCGTATTGGAAGGAACTGTGGTGATGCAGGGGGCAATCATTCAATCTGATGCCCATATTGGCCGACATTGTATCATCAATACAGGAGCGTCAGTAGACCATGAGTGCGAGGTGGGTGATTTCGTGCATATTTCTCCCCATGCCACTCTTTGTGGAAATGTTCATGTGGGTGATGGGAGTTGGATTGCCGCCGGATCGGTGATTCTTCCAGGTGTCACTATTGGGAGATGGAGTGTAATAGGAGCGGGTTCGGTTGTGGCGAAAGATATTCCAGATGGAGTTCTTGCGGTTGGAAATCGATGTGAGGTTTTAAAGAAGATTGTGTAACTTTCATATTTGGCGGCAGGTTTGATGCGTGCCTTTGCTGTAGAGACGTCACACTGTGGCGTCTCCGTTCTACGTTGAGGAAGAATTAAAGATGTGTAGATGCTTGTCGAATGTTGATGTTATCAGAGACGCCATGATATGACGTCTCTACGGATTGATCCAATTATCTAATAAAAATATGATGAATCTTTCCTTGTGGAATATTTGGGTATATGTTAAAAATAAGGTTGCTTTGTGTGGTGATTTAAAATGATGGCAAAACTGATGACAGATAAAACCGACAATGGTTTATTTCAAAACAGATATCGAATACCTTCTTCCCGTGCCTCTTGGCATGATTATGGAGGTGGTGTGTATTTCATCACGATATGCACCTCCGGACGTGTGTGTTATTTCGGGGAGATCGCGGATGGTGAGATGCGAATGTCTGAGATTGGGCGTTACACAGACGCTTGTATTCGAAAGATAGAGTCATTACATACGGATATTTCGGTGCCGATCTATCAGATTATGCCCAATCATGTGCATCTGGTTGTGATTATTGAGGATATAACGAACCTTATAAAAAAGGAGACGCCACAATGTGACGTCTCTACAGCAAGAACATCGATGAGAAATGCGGAAATGCATCAAGTAGCGAATGCCTGTGGATATCTGTCGCATGTCTTGTCTCGTTTTAAATCGGCGGTTACGAAATATGCGCATTTAAATGGGATTCCATTTGGTTGGCAAGCCCGTTTTCATGACCGTATTGTCCGGAATCAAGATGAGTTGAATCGTATTGCTGAATATATTGAAAATAATGTCGCCAACTGGAATTCTGATGAATTGAATGGTTAGCCATGTATGCGTAAGAAAACCTTCAGAAAATCGGTTGCGAACTTCTTTGTGAGTGATCATATAATTCCTTGAAGCCTGTTGCATTCTATAATTTTCACTGGTGATTGTATAATCTCCAGTGGAATTTATACAATCAGCACTGGAATTTATACAATCGGCACTGAAAATTATAAAAAGAAGACGTCCGCAAGGAAGTTCTCATACAGAGGCGAGGGGGAATCGGATGGGGCAGTAAAGAAAATAGTATTAGCTATAGTTGAAATGTTTCTTCTTGTGGGTGATCGATCACTCGCTCAATGAGAAGGCTATGGAAAGATATCCTTCTAAACTCACGAATATCAAAAAAGATAGGAACTTAAAGACTAAATATCTATGGACAAACGAATTTATTTGTGCCTGGCTCACATGTCGGAGTCGGGCATGGAGCGAAAGTACGTGCGCGAGGCGTTCGATACGAACTGGGTGGTGCCGTTGGGCCCGAACGTGAACGGTTTCGAGGCGGACCTGGAGGCGTTCGTGGGAGCGGGCAAGAAGGTGGTGGCGCTCTCGTCGGGGACGGCCGCGGTGCACTTAGCGTTGCTGGCGTGCGGCGTAGGGCCGGGCGATGAGGTGTTGGTGCAAAGCTTCACCTTCTGTGCCTCGTCGCATCCGGTCACGTACCTGGGCGCCACGCCGGTGTTTGTCGACTCGGAGCCGGAGACCTGGAACATGGATCCTGCGTTGCTGGAGGAAGCGATACGGGACCGGATCGCCAAGACAGGCAAGCGCCCGAGAGCGATCGTGCCGGTGGCGTTGTACGGTATGCCTTATCGTATAGATAAAATTATGGAGATAGCGAACCGGTATGATATCCCGGTGGTGGAGGATGCCGCCGAGGGGTTTGGCTCGCGCTATGGCGGACAGGTACTGGGTACTTTTGGGCGTTACGGCGTGTTGTCGTTCAACGGGAACAAGATGATCACGACCTCGGGAGGCGGCGCCTTGGTCTGCGCGGACGAGGCGAGCAAGAACCGGATCATGTGGTACGCCACGCAGGCGCGGGAGGCTTATCCGTATTACCAGCACGAGGCGATTGGCTACAACTATCGGATGAGTAACGTTTGCGCGGGTATCGGCCGTGGTCAGATGACGGTGGCGGACGAGCATATCGCGCATCATAGACACGTGCAGGCGTTGTACGAGGAGTTGTTGGCGGACGTTCCGGGGATTCGTGTGCACCGGCAACCCTCGACCGGTATGTACGACTCGAACTATTGGCTCTGTACGGTGACGCTCGATCCGTCCCTTCGTATCCGGGGGCAGGAGAGAGCGTATCGTGAGGTGGTCGCTTCGGCCGTGGGCGGTGCCGCTGGCGTGATCCACGCCGTGGACCGGGCGACGACGGATTGCCAGCCGAACGACAACGTGGAGGCTTTGCGTGTCTATCTGTCGGACCGTGGCGTGGAGAGCCGTCCGTTATGGAAGCCGATGCACAAGCAGCCGGTGTACCGGGAGTCGCCTGCGTACGTGAATGGCGTATCGGAGTCCTTATTCAAGGTTGGCATGTGTTTGCCCGCCGGACCGTGTGTGTCGGACGCCGACGTGCGTTACATCGTGGAACGCATTCGTGAGGCGATCGTGTCGTAAGGGTTCAAGACGGGCGATAATAAATTTTTATTGAGATAATTCGTTTTTTCCTTGCTTGGTTGAAAAAGAATATTTATGTTTGCGTTCGAAAACATTATTGATGTTATTCATGATAAATAAAGTCAAATAACTTTGGTGGAAGTCGATCCTTTAAAAAGGAGTGATTGATAAATTTTCCTATAGTGACTATGAAAGAATGAGACGTTTTTCGGTCAAGACGAACCGGCGTGAGCCGGTTTATCTAAACAAAAAGCTTATTGACCAAGGCTTCGGCTGTGATTAGTAAGGATTTTTGGGGCGGGGATTCCTGGAAAGGGATTCCCGTTTTTTTGTCCGTTATGGTTGCGAGTCCGCGATAAAATGGCTTTCTTTGTAACGGATTGATCATTCAAAAAGAAGACTATGGAAAGATATTTGGACCCGAAAGCGGATTTGACGTTCA
>DXEN01000036.1 GCA_019114945.1 Candidatus Parabacteroides intestinigallinarum
GGGCTGGAGGATTTCTATCAAAAATTCTCCCTTTTTGAGTTTTGGACAGATATGAATCTTGATGTGTATAAAGAGTAGCTCTGGAGAGGGGGCAGGGGGTGTGTTAAATACATGGACGTTCGTACGGTCGAGAATATATCCGTTGGCTATAGCCTCTCGATCTCCTCCAAGGGAAGGCCGGTACAACGTTGGATGATGTCGGAAGCTATTCCTTCCGATTTCATATTCCGGGCCGTGGCCAGCTTGCCTTGCTCGATGCCTTCGGCTTTCCCGATCTCGATGCCTTTCTTGATGCCTTTCTCATGGCCTTTCACGTACTCGTCGTGCCGGACGGTCTGATCGATATAATACTGATCGAGCGCCTTCTCGTAGGCGATCTCGTCCGCCTCCGAGAGATTCGCGACCGCCGCCAAGTGCGCCAAACGCTCGAATACCTGTCCTTTTAAGCCTTCCGGCATCCTGTCCCAACTGTCCATATGCTTTAACGTATAAATCCATTTATCGAATAATGTATCGCATTCCTTCAGTTCCTTCGTGAAATAGGGGAACTGAAGATAGATCTGCCGGAAGTGCGGGTTGATAACCCTACCCGTCTCCCGGTCCGTGACGTACGTGTCCGTACGGAACCTCGCGGACAGTCCCTCCTCCTTGAAGTTCATCAAAAAGACACCGTACACGTCCGATAGCTTGTAACGCTCGCCATACGAGGCCTTCCTCCTCTCTTCCCGCTCTTTACGCTCCGGCGCCCGCTTCCCCTGGCGGCTGATCCCACGGCAGACGTAATAAAGCGTACGATCCAAGAAATGGCTGTGCCAACGGTTCTGCATCTCCACGATGATATTCTTCCCGTCCGTTGTCCGGCAGAAGATATCGTACACGATTCCCCGGTTGTGGATGTTGTCCGCCCAATCCTCCTTGTCGAGGAAGGACAAATCCTCGATCTCGTGCTCGCCCAAGAGCAACTCGTTCAGGAACGCGATAAGCAAATCCTTACTTAATTCCGATCCGAAGATCACCTTGAACCCCACATCCGTGAAGGGATTTACGAATTTTCCCATAGTCAAGTCTATTTTTTAATGTTATTATTCCTATATGTATTATCACCACAAAGATAGTTGTTTCTGCCAGACTCACAAGAATCGCGGGACGTATTTTAGTGTTTGTAGCTAAAAACTCCGTACCTTTGCGCTCGGTATAAAAGACGATTAAAGCGTAAGAAACTATGTTCGATGTACAAGCGATACGTGCGGATTTCCCGATTCTCGCGCATACAGTATACGATAAGCCGCTGGTGTATCTGGATAACGCGGCGACCACCCAAAAGCCCCGGCAGGTAGTGGAGAAGATTGAGAGCGGTTACTACAACGTGAACGCGAATATCCATCGGGGCGTGCATTTCCTGAGCTTGGCGGCGACCGAGGCGCACGAGGAGGCCCGGCGGACGGTGCGACGTTTCCTGAACGCGCGCTCGTCCAACGAGATCGTGTTTACGCGCGGCACGACCGAGGCGATCAACCTGATCGCTTCCTCGTTCGCGGATGAGTGTATGTCGGCGGGCGATGAGGTGATCGTTTCCGTGATGGAGCATCATTCGAACATCGTGCCGTGGCAGATCGAGGCGGCCCGGCGGGGCATCGCCTTGAAGGTGATACCTATGGACGAGCGGGGCGAGTTGCGGCTCGACGTATATCGCTCGCTCTTCTCGGAACGGACGCGACTGGTAGCGGTGGCGCACGTCTCCAATGTGCTGGGTACGATCAATCCTGTGAAGGAGATGATCGCGATCGCGCACGAACATGGGGTGCCGGTGCTGATAGACGGTGCGCAGTCGGTGCCCCACATGAAGGTGGACGTGCAGGATCTGGACGCGGAATTTTACGTATTCTCCGGGCACAAGGTGTACGGGCCGACCGGTATCGGCGTGTTGTATGGCAAGGAGGAGTGGCTGGACCGCCTTCCGCCCTACCAAGGTGGGGGCGAGATGATCGCTTCGGTCTCGTTCGAGAAAACCACCTTCAACGAATTGCCGTTCAAGTTCGAGGCGGGCACGCCGGACTACATAGGGAGTACCGCTTTGGCGGAAGCGCTGCGCTACGTGGAAAGTATCGGCATGGAGCGGATCGCCGCCTACGAGGAAGAACTGTTGCGTTACGCCACGGAGCGGATGAGCGCTATCGAGGGTATACGCGTTTTTGGGCAGGCGGAGCGGAAAGGCGCCGTACTTTCTTTCCTGGTCGGGAATATCCATCACTACGATATGGGCATGTTGCTGGACCGCTTGGGTATCGCCGTCCGCACGGGACACCATTGCGCGCAGCCGTTGATGCATGCCTTGGGTATCGAGGGCACCGTGCGCGCCTCGTTCTCTTTCTATAATACGAAAGAGGAGATCGACGCGTTGGTAGCGGGTGTGGAACGTGTCCGGAAAATGTTTTGAGTATGTTGTATTACCTGAAAAAATATCCATTCTCGCTGTTGGTTATCGCGGTGGTCATCTATCTATCCTTTTTCCGGCCACCATCGATGGACGATTTCCCCTTGTTCCCCGGAGTGGACAAGGTGGTGCATTTTTGTATGTATGGTGGTGTGTCGGGGATGCTGTGGCTGGAGTTCTTGCGGAATCACCGGAACTTTGAGGTCCCGTTGTGGCATGCGTGGATAGGCGCCGTGCTTTGTCCGATCGCCATGAGCGGGATAATCGAATTGTTGCAAGCCTATTGCACGACCTATCGGGGTGGCGATTGGCTGGATTTCTTGGCGAACGTGTGTGGCGTGACCGCGGCGACGTTGTTCGCGTGGTACGTATTGCGTCCGTGGGTCTTAAAAAGGATGAAGTGATGTTGTTGCCTTATTGTGAAGCGGGTCGGATAGAGGCCGGATGCGACGAGGCGGGTCGGGGTTGCCTGGCGGGCGCCGTGTTCGCCGCAGCGGTAATCCTGCCGGAGGATTTCCGGAGCGAAGAGTTGAACGATAGCAAGCAATTGAGCGAGCGGAAGCGTTACGCCTTGCGCCCCGTTATCGAGCGGGAGGCGATCGCATGGGCGGTAGGCATCGTCACGCCGGAGGAGATCGACCGGATTAATATTCTTCGGGCCTCTTTCCTCGCGATGCATCGGGCGATCGACCAGTTGCGGGTGAAGCCCGCGCATCTGCTGATAGACGGCAACCGTTTTACACCTTATCCCGGTATCCCGCATACCACCGTGGTGAAGGGCGATGGTAAGTACTTGAGCATCGCCGCTGCTTCGATCCTGGCGAAGACATATCGGGATGACTATATGAACCGTTTGGCGGAGGAATATCCCGCTTATCACTGGGATGAGAACAAGGGTTATCCTACCCGTGCGCATCGCGAGGCGATCCGTATGCATGGCATCACGCCTTATCACCGTAAGACCTTCACCCTTCTGCCAGAGCAATTGGAGTTGAAGTTTTAGGAGGAATTACTTGGATATGTTATCGATAGTCTGTAGCTTTGTTGGATAGAGAACAAATGATGATGGGAAACTGGGAGAAGCAATTAGCGGAAAAGAAAGAGATTAAAGAGAAAGATAAGATAAGGCGTGAGAAGCTTTCGGGTTATTTTTTTAATCTATCCCAGCTTACATATACGGCTTTGGTATTGGGTGGAATGGTGTTGTTCTTTCAAGGGGATAATCTTTCCTATATGCTCATCATCATGTTACTTGTAGGTTGTGTCTTGGCTTATGCTTTGGCTAAAATCGGTAATAACTTATTAAAATGAAGAATATATGAACGCGGGTCTTTTTGTCTTTTGCGTATTGGCGGCTATAGCGGTTGGTATTTGGATATATACGGAAACTCCAGCGGGAAAACGTTGGATCGATAGGCTTTAGAGAATAAGTAGAGAGGGTGTGCGAAATCAGGTATTGGCACGTAGAACACACCCTCTTCTCGGAGTTGGCTTACTCCGTTTTCGCCGAGAGGATCATGATAACGGCATTATCTCGTCTTTCGCCTCGTCGATGTTCACGAACACGGCTTGCGAATATTCCCCTTCTCCTTGTCCTTTGTGGTTGATCTTGCGGATTCCCTTGCCCGTCTTCCGGTCGAAGAGGAAGATATCGCCATCGCTCCCCATATTGGTTGTAACGATATAATGCGCGCTAATTGCCTTGATATTGGCCGACGTGATGAACTCGTCGTTGGTTTCCAGTGGCACATACTCCACGTGGAAGACATCTTGCAACCGTATTTCTTTCTCCGGATAATTCTTTCTTACATCTACGGCGATTACGTCCGTCTCCGTATTTGCTTTATCACCTGTTCCGCATCCTGCCATCGCGAGCAGGAGGGTCGTCATTAGGACAATTGTTCTATTCATGGTACATTCGTATGAAATTCGCTGAGCGAATATAATAAGAGTAATAATAATCGTGCGTATTGGGAACCTTAAAATATCACAATGCCCATTCTTAAGGTCTGACAATGGGCGGTATGACACCCTTATGATGGGCATTGTAAGATCTTAAGAATGGGCATTGTTTGGGGGCGTTTGATTCCCCGGTACGCATTCCCTTCGTTGGGTGAGGCTTATTCCAGCTCCTTGGCACGGAACGCCATCGCGTAAAGGCGCATTTGCTTGACCATGGCCACTAATCCGTTGGAGCGGGTAGGCGAGAGGTGTTCTTTCAGCCCTACTTTCTCGATGAAGTAAAGGTCGGCGTCCAAAATCTCTTGCGGTGTATGGCCGGATAGGATCTGGATCAGTAGCGAGACAATCCCTTTGACGATAACGGCATCGCTCTCGCCTTGGAAAATAATCTTGCCATCCGCGTAATCCGCCTGTAGCCATACACGGCTTTGGCAACCCTCGATCAGGTTGCTCTCCGTCTTATATTTCTCATCCAGAGGCGGGAGTGAGTTGCCTAAGTCGATTAATAACGCGTATTTATCCATCCAATCGTCGAAGACGGAAAACTCCTCGATGATGTTGTCTTGTAGTCCGTTGATAGTCATCTCTTTGTATTATTTATTCTTGGTAAATTACGTGCAGGACGGTTTGTCCGACCGCTTTTAAAGTCTCCCGGTCGATATTCTCCATATTGTCTTTTTGTGTATGCCAATAGGCGGGGAAACCGGTCTCGGTCTCCGGATCGTAATTGATGATGTCGATACAAGGAATACCCCGTCCGGCGTTCACGTATTGATGATCGTCGGTGATTGCCCCTCCGTTGGCGTTGATGAAATACTTGCCATACCCCAAGTCGCGGGCGGCGCTCCAGACCATCTCCACGATAGGGGCGGCGAAGCGTACGGATTGCAGTTCCTTGAAGAAGGTAGCGTTCTTGCCGCCTACCATATCGAGCAAGATGCCGTACTCGGCCTTGTAGTTGGGCACGTGCGGGTTCTTCGCCCAGAATTGGGAACCCAGGCACCAAGTGTCGGGCGTGAAGGTATCGACGAACTCCGGCGTACCATAATCCTCGGCATCGAAGAAGATGATGTCGATTCCTACGGAAGGGCTCTTTTGTCCGACCAAGCGGGCGATTTCCAGCAAAGCGCCCACGCCGCTCGCTCCGTCGTCGGCCCCGTCCAACGCGACCTTGTGCATGGCGGGATCCGGGTCGTGATCCGAGTAGGGGCGACTGTCCCAATGGGCGAACAGTAATACGCGTTTATCCATATCGGGATTGAAAGAGCCGATGATATTCCTGCTTTCCAAACGGGTGCCATCGTAGGCGGTGAGCGTCGCTTCTTGTTGGTACACTTTCGCCCCGAAGCGCGCCAGCTCGCTCGCGAGGTAATCGCCGCACGCTTTATGGGCGGCGCTATTGGGCACCCGCGGACCGAACGCTACCTGATTCGCTACGTATGCGTAAGCGCTATCTGCGTTGAAAGCGGGTACGTTCGTGGCAGGCGCTTGCCGTTGTACGGCCGGCGCGTCGCTGGTCGTCTGTTTCGAACCCGTCGATCCGCACGCTACAAAAACGCAACTTAATGCCATGAAAAGAAATTTAGTCATGATGGGATACATTTATGAGATGTTTGAATATTTTCAGCATCGTGGTGTCGCCTCCTTGCGTCAACGCTTCCGGATGCCATTGCACGCCCAAGATGGGACGTCCCGGAGCCTCGATCGCCTCGATGATGCCATCGGCGGCATATGCCACGGGCTTGAACGCGGGAGCGAGATCCTTGATCGCTTGGTGGTGGAACGAGTTGATTGTCACGGAGTCTTTCCCGAGGATAGAGGCCAGCCGCGATTCCTTCTTGATATAAGCGCGGTGCGACCCATAGCTTCCGGGTAACTCTTGGTTGTGCTTCACGTAATGGGTGCGTTGCGTGGGGATATCTTGATACAACGTTCCGCCGAACGCCACGTTCAGTAATTGCAATCCCCGGCAGATACCCAGCACCGGCAAGTCGCGGTCGGTCGCCAGCTTGATGAGTTTTAGCTCGTACAGGTCGCGCGTCGGGTCTACTTGCGCCAATTCCTCTCGGGGTTCCTCCTTGTACCATTGTGGATTGACATCCGCCCCTCCGGAAAGAACCAGTCCGTCGAGACGTCCGATGATGCCGCGCAGCACCTGTTCGTCGGTCACCGCCGGAATCACTACCGGTATGCCGCCCGCCTTCACGACCGCTTGTACATACGCCGCTCCGATTCGCGAGCCGCCGTCGCTTGTCCGGCTGGCTGAGATACCAATCAGCGGAGCCGTCGTTTCCCGGGCGTCGGTCTCGACCGACGCGTACAATGCCTGCAAATCCGGAATCCCGGAACCTGGCACTTGCGCTCGCAGGCCGCTCCACAGGCCGCAAGCGCCTATCAGGATACTCATTACGATTCTTTTCATACTCTGTTATTATTTCATACGTGTTGGATATGCTTGTACTTCCGTCATGACGCGCAGCAGGTTGCCGCCCCACAGCTTGCGTAAGTCAGCTTCCATATAACCCGCTTCCAGCAGCCGGACCGTAATGTTAATCAACTCGTTGGTCGCCGCACAGCCCCTCAGTTCTCCGTCGCCGTCGAAATCGGAGCCGATTCCTACGTGGTCGATACCGGCTATCTCTACGATGTGCTGGATGTGGCGGACAGCGTCGCTAAGCGAGGCCTTCTCCGCCTCCGGGTTGATGAAACCTTTGTATAGGCAGATTTGCGCTACGCCGCCTTGTGCCGCCAACGCTTTCAGTTGGTCGTCCGTCAGGTTGCGGGGATGATCGCATAGCGCACGTGCGGAGGAATGCGAGGCGATGATAGGCGTTTCGCTTGTCTGGAGCACGTCGTAGAAGGTGCTTTCCGCGGCGTGCGATACATCAATCATCACGCCGGTCCGGTTCATTTCCCGGACAACCTCCCGGCCGAAGGGGCTTAATCCGCCCCATTCTCCTTGTCCCCGTGCGGAGTCGCAGATGTCATTATCTCCGTTGTGGCACAGGGTGATATAGGATACGCCCATCTCCCGGAACATCCGTATACGGTCGAGCTGCTTACCCAATGCGTAGCCGTTCTCCACCCCGAGGCAGATCGCTTTCTTGCCGGCTTGCTTCGCCGCCCGTATCTCCGCCGGTGTCGTGGCGATTACCATCCAATCCGGGTGCAAGGTTTGCTGACGTTTTACCTCGTTCAGCCGTTCGATGGCGTACGCCGTAGCGGCGGCAAGTCCCTGCTCGTCCCGTTTCCCTTGCGGAATATAAGCCACCATAAAAGCGGCGTCGATGTGTCCCTCTTCCATGAAAGGGAGGTTCACTTTCCCGCCTTCCTTCTTTCCGATATTAAACGTCCCCGGGAAAATCATCGGGGTATCGGTATGCGAGTCGATGGTGATGATACGTTGATGAATCGCTTTCGCTTGGGCGAAGCGACGGGCGTTCTCCACGTGGTAGGCGAACAAAGCCTTCATCCGTGTGTCGCCATGCGCGGCCATAGCCTCCGGATGCCATTGTACGCTAAAGATGGTCTTCTCCGGATCTTCCATAGCCTCGTTGAGCCCGTCGGGAGCCGTGGCCGTTGGTCGGAACCCCGGAGCGACGGTCCGGACCGCCTGGTGGTGGAATGAATTGACGTAGATACGTTCCGCGTCGCCGAAGATCGCTCGCAATCGGTTGATGCCTGGCGCGAGCGTCACGGAATGCGAGGGATACTCGCGGGGGATGCTTTGGCTGTGCTTCAGGAGCGAACCGTAGTTTTGCGCGTAAATATCCTGATAGATACTCCCGCCAAAAGCCACGTTCATGATTTGGTGACCGCGGCAAATGCCCATGATGGGTATCTGCCGGTTTGCCGTCAGGCGGAGCAAGAGCAAGTCGTACTCGTCCCGATAAGGATCCACGTCCTGTAGGCGGGGAATCGGTTCCTCGTTCACGAAAAGCGGGTTGATATCGCCTCCTCCGCTCATCACCAATCCATCCAGTCCGTCGACTATATTGCTCAATGCCTGTATGTCGGTGATTACCGGGATCAATACCGGCGCTCCTCCGGCATCCAGTACCGCCCGCACATACGTTTCGGCGATGCAGGACAATCCCTCTTTCCGATTGGCGGAGATGCCGATTACCGGCATTCGTCGCTCGCCCCTTGCCGGAACGTATTGGTCGACTCGCTGTTGAAGATCTTGTACAGTCATAGGATTTATGATTTATGATTTATGATTTATGATTTCTGGACGGTGTATGGACCAGAAATTATAAATCATAAATCATAAATAAATTAAGCATCTATATTCGCGTAGGTCGCGTTCTCCTCGATGAACTCGCGGCGGGGACCCACATCCTCGCCCATCAGCATGGCGAAGATACGATCCGCCTCGGCGGCGTTGTCTATTGTGATTTGTTTCAAGGTTCGATGCTCCGGATCCATGGTGGTCTCCCACAGCTGATGGTCGTTCATCTCACCCAAACCTTTGTATCGTTGCGTACGGATTTGGCTCTCGTTGCCTCCGCCATATTTCAGGATAAACTGCTGGCGTTGTTGGTCGGTCCAGCAATATTCCTCGACTTTCCCCTTGCTGCATTTATACAAGGGAGGCGTCGCCAGATATACGTAGCCATTCTCGATCACCGTGCGCATCCGGCGGAAGAAGAAGGTCAGGATCAGCGTGGCGATGTGACTACCGTCCACGTCGGCATCGGTCATGATGATAATCTTATGATAACGCAGCTTCTCGATATTCAACTCTTTCGGGTCGTCCGCCGTGCCGACGGTGACACCCATGGCACGATAGATGTTCTGGATTTCCTCGCTTTCGAATATCTTGTGCTCCATCGCCTTCTCTACGTTCAATATCTTACCGCGCAGCGGAAGGATGGCCTGGAAATTACGGTCGCGTCCCTGCTTGGCCGTACCGCCAGCCGAATCTCCCTCCACGAGGAACAACTCGCAAATCGAGGCGTCCTTCGAGGAGCAATCCGCCAACTTACCCGGCAGCCCGCCACCGCTCATCGGCGACTTGCGTTGCACCAGCTCGCGTGCTTTCCGGGCCGCTTGCCGCGCCTGTGCCGCCAGGATCACCTTGTCCACGATCGCTTTCGCTTCCTTGGGATGCTCCTCCAGATAGTAGCCCAGCGCCTCGCCGACCGCCATATCCACGGCGCCCGTCACCTCGTTGTTACCCAGTTTCGTCTTGGTTTGTCCCTCGAATTGCGGCTCCGCCACTTTGATAGATATCACCGCCGTCAAGCCCTCGCGGAAGTCGTCGCCCTGGATTTCCACTTTCGCCTTCTCCAAAAGCTTGGAATCCTCCGCGTATTTCTTCAGCGTACGCGTCAATCCCCGGCGGAAACCGGCGAGGTGCGTACCGCCCTCGATGGTATGGATATCGTTGACGTACGAGAAGACACTCTCGTTGTACGACGTGTTGTAGGTCATGGCGACCTCCACCGGGATGCCTTGTTTCTCGGTCACGATATGGATCACGTCCTGGATCAGTTTCTCTTTCGAGCGGTCGATGTAGCGCACGAATTCTTTCAATCCTTCTTCTGAGTGGAAAATCTCGCTTTTGAACGTGCCGTCCTCCTTGACCACCCGTTTGTCGGTCAGTCGCAAGGTGATGCCCGCGTTCAGGAAGGCCAACTCGCGCAAGCGGGTCGCCAAGATATCGTATTTATATTCCGTGACGGAGAAAATCGAGCCATCCGGCTTAAAAGAGATCGTCGTGCCGGTCTTGTCCGTCTCGCCGATGACCTCGACATCGTGCAACGGCTTTCCGCAAGCGAACTCTTGCATGTGTATCTTCCCGTCCCGGCGGACCTCCGCCCTTAGATAAGTAGAGAGGGCGTTTACGCACGATACACCCACGCCGTGCAGACCTCCGGACACTTTGTATGTGCCCTTGTCGAATTTACCGCCGGCGTGCAATACGGTCAGCACGACCTCCAGGGCCGACTTTCCCTCTTTCTCGTGTATATCCACGGGAATACCGCGCCCGTCGTCGGTAACCGTGATGGAGTTGTCCTCGTTGATGACCACGTCGATAAACGAGCAATATCCGGCCAACGCCTCATCGATTGAGTTGTCGACAACCTCGTATACCAAATGATGGAGACCTTTCTCGCTCGTATCGCCAATATACATGGACGGCCTTTTCCGCACGGCCTCTAAGCCTTCAAGTACCTGAATACTATCCGCCGAGTATTCAGTGGAAGTCTTCTTAATTTCTTCACTCATGCGTTTCCCTTCTTTAAAATCAAGTGTTTATCTATGTCTTCTAAAAAATCTAACAAATGTAGGGATTTTTGCCGAGATGGCGAAACGTGCGGGTGTGAAAATAATGTAACGGTGGGAGGTTCAGGCATATAAAAAGCCGGACTTCCTCTAAGCCCGGCTTTTTATATGCTAAATCAAAAATAAATACGATTCACTTACGCCAATGAGTTGACATGCTTAGCCATTTTAGACTTCAAGTTGTTCGCCTTGTTCTCGTGGATCACGTTCTTCTTGGCGAGCTTGTCTAACATGGAGCATACCTTCGGATACAAAGCCTGTGCTTGTTCCTTGTCCTCTGTCGCACGCAATACTCTCATAGCGTTCCGCGCGGTTTTCGCGTAGTATCTGTTCCGCAGACGTCTTACGCTTGTCTGTCTGATTCTTTTGATAGATGACTTATGATTTGCCATTTCTACGTCTTCTTATTATTTTTTATTTTTACTTATCGTAGCCCATAGGGGAATCGAACCCCTCTTTCAAGAATGAAAATCTTGCGTCCTAGCCGATAGACGAATGGGCCAAAATGTTACGTTTGATACTCAGGAAAAACCGTTTTCTCGATTGCGAGTGCAAAGATAGATGTTCTTGCCGAACTGGCAAAGCATTTCGATGGAAAAATGGAAGACGCTTATTGTTTTAACTTCTGTTTAGGACTTTCTTTTTTTAGGCGTTCTCTTGATTACCGGTGACCCGGATAGGCGAACGGGAAAGAATTATCGTTATTTTCGCGATGTATTATAAAGTGGGCGAGGAACGGATATGTTGTATAAAACGAATGGGATGGTGCTACGTGCGATTCCTTATAACGATAAATACGCTATTATATATATGTATACGGAGGCTTTCGGGCGTGTTTCCTATTTGGTGGGTCGTGCGAGGGGACGGAAGAGTGCGCTTACGAAAGCGCTGTTTATCCCGTTGTCGGTGCTGGAGATGGAAGTGGAGCACCTGAATAAACGGGAGCTGCAACGGATCAAGGAAGCGCGGGTTAGTTTCCCGGTCGGCGCTATCGGGAGCGATCCGGTGAAGAACGTGCTGGCGCTTTTCCTTTCGGAGGTACTCTTCCGGGTCGTGAAGGATACGGAGCCGGACGTGCGTCTGTTCCATTATCTCGCGGACTCGGTCCGTTTGCTGGAGCGCGTGGACAGTGGGGTCGCCAACTTTCATATCGTATTCCTGTTGGGCCTTTTGCGTTACCTTGGCATATTTCCGAATGTCGAGTATATCCGCGAGGGCGCTTATTTCGACCTGTTAAACGGTGTGTTCACGGATGGCCAGCCGACGCATCGTCATTATCTGGATCCGGCGGAGAGCGCGTTTTTCGCCCGCTTGCTCCGTATCCATTTCGAGAATATGTCGCTCTTCCGTTTCTCCCGTCAGGAGCGTATGGCGATTATTCATCGGATATTGGAGTATTACCGCCTTCATCTGCCGGACTTTCCGGAGATTAAGTCGCTCTCTGTTCTCCAAAGCCTGTTCGATTGATAGCTCCGTTACCGTTTGCGGTTCTTCTTCACCAAGTTGTGCACGGCATGCTCCAGCGACTCGGTCGGCTGGATAATGTTATAGTTCGCCCAGAAATCGGGATCTTGGTAGCTATCCACCGAGTCGTAAAAGATTTGCCGCGGGCGGAACGCCTCTTTCCGTTGGATCACCCGTGTGGGATGTTCGTCGCGGTCGACGACCACCATCTCCGAGAAAGCCGTGTAAACGGACGAGAAAAGGCGCCGGCGCCAGTCGCAGTTGAAGCGGATGACGTTGCGGATGTAATTCAAGTAGGTGCGTTCGCCTTGTTGCCGGTAAGAGACTAGGAAACTGACCTCTTGCAGGCGGAAGCGCAGGCCGAGCGGCTTCTTGCGCAACACGGCGCTCTCCGCCTTCGTGCGGTCGCTCAGGTCCAGCGTGAACTCGGCGCGCGTCAGGGCGAGGCGTTCCTTGTCGATGTAAAGCTTGCCGCTGAAAAGCGCGTATGGCAGTACGACGCGTGGCCGGAAAGTAACGACGTATTGCAACCGGTCGTCCAATTTGGTCGGCACGTCAATGGTGAAATCGTAGAAGTTGAGGCTTTGCTTGTCGAGCAGGGCGTCGGGGTTCTTCACCACGTCCATGGAGATCGCGAGGTTCGGTCCGCCTACCACCTTAATGGCCAGTGTATCGCTGGGCTTCTGGCTCAATAGTCGCCGGCTTTTGACGAGTTGAACCTTGTCGGCGTTTACGTTCCGGTGCTCGTAATCCGTCTTGTAAACATCCATCACCGCCTCGGAGATACCGATGTAGCGGCGTCGTTTCTGGATGGTTTCCCGGTAGAACATATCCAGCATATTCGCTCCCGTGGCGTAATTCTCGGGGATTTTCCTCAGAGCCTCCTCCACCAATAGGCGTGCGTCGCCACCGAATACCAATATCTCATCCAATCGCATGGTGACGGGTGTGAGCCAGATCGTCACCTCCTTTCTTCCGGTTTTTTCCAACGCTTTTACCGGAAGGCGTGCGCTCTGGTAGCCGACATGTGATATCTCGATGTCGCTGGTGGAATCCGCCTCCGCCAGTTTCAGCGAGAACTCCCCGTCGGTGTTGCTCACCGTCCCGATGTTCTGTCCTACCAAGAAAATATTCACGTTCTCCAATTTCTTCCGGCTCTCCTTGTCGCGCACCACGCCGCTGACCACACGTATGCGCCCCTCGATCACTTCCGCCATCGACGGGGTGAGATAGCCGTACCCGAAAACGAGCCATACGAGCAGCCCTACAATCCGTATTGTTCTCATCTTGCCCTCCTTTCCCTTAAACGCCTACAAGATACGAAAAAGCTGGGTAAGTAGGATGTCGCGGGCGTGAAAACGAATATTAAAATCATAAAGGCGAACGCGGAAGCGCACAGGTGCGGTTTAATTTGCGGGGCGCGGTTCCTTGCCTGAAAATTTGCCCATCTAAGGAAAAGGTTGTACTTTCGCGTTCACTTATTATTGATGGTCTCGTAGTTCAACGGATAGAATAGAAGTTTCCTAAACTTTAGATCCGGGTTCGATTCCCGGCGAGACTACGAAACTGCCCCGATTATAATTATTAATAAAGGATAGCTATGCAAATGGATTCTGTATTAAATCAGACAAATACTTATTGGGAGTTATTGAAAGGATTGAGTAGCGAGGTTAAGTTGTCGTTAATCAATCGTTTGTCATCTTCTTTACTAAAAGAGAAAGTGGAGTCGAAAAAACAATGGGCAGATGAATTTTGTGGTATGTGGAATGATGATTCACGTTCGGCGGAAGAAATGATAGAGGATATCCGTTCCAGTAGGTGTTTTAATCAGGATGTGAATTTTGAGTTATGAAAGGTTATTTGCTGGATACTAGTATTTGTATATTTCTCTTTCGGAATAAGTATGATATAGGGAAACGTTTGAATGAGTTGGATGTGAATGAGTGTTATATATCAGAAGTCACAGTCGCCGAATTGAAGTATGGTATAGAAAATAGTAAGCAAAGGGAAATAGAGTCTCAAAAACTGGATAGATTTTTGAAGAGAATTAATATTGTCCCGTTTTGCGAATCCATTGATTTATATGCGAAAGAAAAAGCTCGTTTGCGAAAAGAAGGATTTCTCATTGATGATTTTGATCTTTTGATAGGATGTGCCGCCTTGTCAAGGGATTTGATTATGGTGACCGATAATGAAAAACATTTCGCGAGAATCCAGCATTTGCGTATAGAGAACTGGGTAAATCGTGAAGGTTGATTTCTCCCTACATTTTTCAAGAATGAGCTATCGGGGAACTAAGTGGCGAGTATCCTTTTGACATTGGAAGTCCGCGAGAAGCGCTTATTTCGGGCATCGGGCCGGCTTGCTTACGAAAATACGTTAATATATATTTAATCTATTGTGTAAAAGTCAGATACAGAAAAGCACCTTTTTATTCTACGTTTCCGGAAAGACCCATCACACCTGGAATGCCGGGAAAGCGCCGTTTTCCTTCGAAGAAAACTTACTTTTCCTCCGAAAGAAACCGCGTTTTCTTCCGAATGAAACGGAAATCCCCTCCGAACATATCGGGAAACGCCGCAAAAAGCGTCGCCAAACACGAGCGTCCAAGCTGGTTCACACGAACGTTCATGTTGGCTTATGTAGACTTTCAGGTATAAATACGCATATATTCGTGTGAGCCGACGCGGGCTATCGCGTATTTCACCCTTCTATTTGGCGCTTTTTTGCGAAGGGTGTGTTAGCGATAATCCCTCGTTTCGACCTAAACGTAAGCAATTGGGCGGATTCGCTTACGTTTAGAGAATCGTCAATACTCTATAAGCCGTTCGAAAACTACTCCCTAAGTAGATGCCCGACTGCTTAGTAAGCGGAGGGGGTGTCTGCTTACTAAGTAAAGGGGGGAACTGCTTACTAAGCAGTTTTCGGTCTACTTACTAAGCAGTTCCCGGACTACTCGATAAGTAGTTTGCCAACCACTTCCTAAGGAGTTTTCCCGCTCGCTTATAAGCATTATTAACGTTCGTTCAAAAGATATTTACATGCGAACGCACCTCCTTTCCGTAATTCTTTCCTACATTTGCTTGTTTCCTCACTTACGCCGAGAAGGGAGTGGTGAGGGAGCGGACATATTTTCAGAAGGCGTTTACTAACGCTTTGGTTTTGACGCTAAGAAATCTGGCAGTTTCGATGTGTCAGTCAAAAACAAAGCAACGTGAATGCCCTCCGGGTGTATTATATTACAGCCATTGGTATATCCGTTTGCTGCGAGGCATAAAGGGTACAGGCGTATTATATACATTATCGGCGTGGGCTTTCGGCGTTGCTCGTTTCGACTGGATGGGCAATGCGAGAGCCTTGATGCGTGGGACGAGCGACAAGTACGTTCCCTACGCTTTCTTTTTTTGTTAATCTTTTCCGGAGAGGGAGCAGGAAAGGAAAAAAACGGATCAGTCCGAAAAATTGTTTTTATATGAAAAAATCTCGGTCAAATGCTTTAGTACATGTATGTGCTTTTATGCTGGTTGTGCTTTCAATCTCCTCTTGTAAGCCCAAATACCCATTTGAAAACAAGCCGCATACACAATATATGGGACTGAAAGGAAAGGTCAGAGATATTCATATGTCATTTTTTATAGAACAAATAGGAGAGCATGGATATATGCCTGCAGAAATTGCCAGTTTAAATCAATTCGGAGTTCTACGAAGCTATGAGTTTAATCCTATTTATAATATGCTTTTTTTAAATATGATTTCCACTTATAGGGAAGATGTTGATATTTTCTTTTCTCCATTGAAATATATTAAAGAAAACGTTGTTTTTACACCATTTGTAGATGATATGTCATTTACATTCAACAAGAAAGGATTTTTGAATAATGTTTCTTGGTATTATGATAAAGATTTAATAGCATATATTGATGTCAAATATGATCGAAAAGGATTTATTACTGAAATAGATCAAAACACAAGCCATACGAGAGAGACAGAATTTTATTATGCTGTTTTCAGAGGAGGAGAAAGACCATCTTCGCCGTATGAAATACTTTGGAACAGAAATATGTCATATGACTACATAAAAACAGATTCGATATTAAAATTTGTAGAGAAGATAAAACAAACGTCTTCTAAAGGAATTATATCAACATCAATTG
>DXEN01000002.1 GCA_019114945.1 Candidatus Parabacteroides intestinigallinarum
GCTTTTTTATATCGGATGCCTTGGGGTAATTTTGGCGAGTTGCGGTAAAAGAGATTCAATGAAGCAGCCACCACTTGTTTATAATCCATTCGTAGAGGCTTTTACCTCAGGGACTATTTCTCGGTGTGATCCTGTTTATTTGATTTTCAGCCAAGAGATTCCGGAGGATCGTGTTAAGGCGGATCAAATTGGAAAACATATGCGCATCCAGCCAAATGTCGCGGGGAAATGGTCCGTGGAAAATAATAAGACATTCGTGTTCCGGCCGGAAAAGGAGTTCGACCGGAATACGTCTTACAAAATAACAGCTGATTTATCCAAATGGTTTGATACGCAAAAAGCTGAGGAAACTTTCACTTTCGGTTTTACTACCTATCCATTGGCTCTTCGAGGTGATTTAGAGTCTATGGAGATTCATCCGCGAAACGAGAATGGCTATGATTTCTCGGTCGCTTTTTTTACGCCGGATAAAGAAAAGCCGGAGACCGTAGAATCGTTGGTGGATTTTTCAGAAAAAGTAAACGCTACTTGGCAACATGGGCCGGATGGAAAGAAGCATGCTCTTGTTTTAACAAATGTGCCCGCTGACCAAGAAGGAGGCCGAGAATTGCGACTTTTTGTACCCCAAAATAAAGAAGGCGTAAAAGAAGAGGAATTAATAACGATAAAGGTTCCGGGTCAAAATGATTTTTCTATCTATGATATAACTTATGCGATAGATCCGGAACGTTATATAGAAGTCGCGTTTACGAAGACATTGGATTCGGAACAAAACATGCGAGGTTTAGCTTTCGTGGCGGGGAATACTTCGGAAACCGTGAATATAATAGGGAATAAGTTACGTTTATATCCAGATGCGTCGTTATGGGAGAAAGGGGTAATGAACGTTCATCTAAATCAAGGTATCCGTTGCAAGAATGGCTTGACTTTGGAAGAGACGGTAGTACGTCAGATAGTGGTCGATGAGCGGAAACCGAATGTCCGGTTTATTGGGAATGGGGTAATTATCCCTCATTCAGAGCAATTGTCCGTGCCTTTTCAAGCGATTTATTTGCGCGGAGTAACAGTTAGCATTATAAAAGTATTGGAGCGAAATATAGGGCAGTTTTTACAATCCAACAATTTGGATGGCTCGGGTGAACTGATGCGTGTAGGGCGTTTGGTCGCTCGTAAGACTATTTTCTTGGATGAGGATGGATTGGATTTGTCACGATGGAATACTTTTTCGCTTGATCTTAGAAAATTGATAGAACCCGAGCCCGGCGCTATTTATCGTATAGAACTTTCTTTCGATCGTCCGTTGTCCGCTTATCCTTGTGGGAAGGATACGGTATCGCTTTCTAAAGAACAGATATTGGCTATGGATGAGGTTCGTTTCAAGGAAGAGGCCGCCCGTTTCGATGAGGAAGGATATTACTATTATTGTCAATACGATTGGTCTGATTATGATTGGAAAAAACGAGATGACCCTTGTTCGAACAGCTATTATATAAATAAGGTAGTGGGGAGAAATGTGTTAGCCACTAATTTGGGCTTGATGGCGTTTTGGGGTCAGGATGACGATATGACTGTTTTAGTCCATAATATACAAAATACCAAGCCAGAGCAGGGCGTGATGGTGACTGCCTATAACTATCAACATCAGCCATTGATTTCAGGGACGACTGATAGCGAGGGACGAACCCAGTTGAAACTCACGTCAGGTAGGCCTT
Organism: Candidatus Parabacteroides intestinigallinarum; assembly: GCA_019114945.1. Taxonomy (GTDB): domain Bacteria; phylum Bacteroidota; class Bacteroidia; order Bacteroidales; family Tannerellaceae; genus Parabacteroides; species Parabacteroides intestinigallinarum. The sequence continues at coordinate 1,713 of DXEN01000002.1, forward strand.
TTTATCTTATCGCTTCACGAGGGACGCAACGATCCTACTTGCGGGTGGACAATGGATCGGCGCTTTCGCTTAGTTCGTTCGATGTATCAGGAGATTTGCTTCAAAAAGGAATAAAAGGTTTTATTTATGGAGAACGGGGAGTATGGCGTCCGGGGGATACGTTACATATAGGTTTTATGTTAAATGATAGGGCTCGGCAATTGCCGGCGCGTCATCCGGTTGTAATGGAGTTATATAATCCATTGGGGCAGTTATATGCTCGAAAAACGCGAGTGCAAGGGCAGATGGGATTATATGCTTTTGATTTTGCGACCGATCAGGATGCGCCAACGGGTGCATGGAATATTAAAGTGAGTGTGGGTGGAGCCTCTTTCACGAAACGAATACGCATAGAATCAATCAAGCCGAATCGTTTGAAGATCGCTTTCTCCTTGCCGGAAAAGACTTTGTTACGAGGGGATCCAATGGATGCGCGTTTGCATGTAGAGTGGCTGCAAGGCGCGACCGCCCGTGATTTGAAATACGATATTCAAGGGACATTTATCGCTACGCCGACAACCTTCGAGGGATATTCTGATTTTCAATTTGATGATCCGGCAAGGGTGTTTAGGACGGAAGAAAGTAAATTGATATCGGGAACGACTGACGCGAAAGGGAATGCCACTATTCGGGCTCATTTTGATTTGGGGAATGCCGCTCCGGGTATGTTATTGGCGAATATCGTGACACGTGTATATGAGGAATCCGGGGATTTTAGCGTTGACGCTAATCGGATGTTATTCTCTCCTTATCGTAGATATGTTGGAATCAAATCGCCTCAGCAAGGGAAAACGCAATTGAATACGGGAACAGAATATACGTATAGGGTAGCCTCTGTCGATTATCAGGGTAAATCCGTAGCGAACGCGGAGTTGGAAGTGAGGGTTTATAAACTGCAATGGCATTGGTGGTGGGATTCAAATAATAGTGGCCTGGCTAATTATGTCTCGGATTCCTACAATAAACCGGTCAAAAGTTTCTCCATTCGTACAGGTAATGACGGGCGAGGTATATTTAAGCTTTCTTTTCCGGATGAAGAGTGGGGAACATATTTTATTTCCGTGAAAGATTTGGAAAGCAAACACGCGACAGGCATAATGAGTTATTTCGATTGGCCTTCGAGCGAAGGCAGACGCGATGCCGATCGTAGTGAATCCGCTACAATGCTTAGTTTTAAGACCGATAAAGAACAATATGTGCCGGGCGAGAAAATGGTAGTGACTTTCCCTTCGACAAAAGGTAGCCGGGCGATTATCAGTATTGAAAATGGCGTTCGTGTTCTTGCGTTGAATGAATATCCGTGCGAGGATAAGCAAACGACCGTGAAATTAGACGTAACACAGGAGATGCGACCGAATGCCTATGTTCATGTTATTTTGTTGCAACCGCATGGCGATGTGGGGAACGATTTGCCTATTCGTTTGTATGGGGTAGTTCCTTTTACGGTTAATTCACCCGAAAGCCATTTGAACCCGATAATCCAAACTCCGAAAGAGATAAAGCCGGAAGCTCCTTATACGATATCGGTTTCCGAGAAAGACGGAAAAGAGATGGCTTATACGTTGGCGGTCGTTGATGAAGGCTTATTGGATTTGACTCATTTCAGTACGCCGGATCCGTGGAGCGCGTTTAACGCACGAGAGGCTTTGGGAGTGAATACTTGGGATTTATATAATTATGTGTTAGGCGCTTATGGCGGGCGGATTGAGCGGTTGTTTAGTATTGGAGGTGATGATGCTTTAAATAAAGGTCCGAAAGCGATTGTAAATAGATTCAAGCCTGTGGTTCGTTTTGAGGGACCGTTTTTGCTGGAAAAAGGGAAGACTGCCCGGCATACATACCAGATGCCTAATTATAATGGACGTGTCAGGGTGATGGTGATCGCTGGTAATGGTGAGGCGTACGGACATGCGGAGAAAAGTGTAATGGTACGTAAGCCTGTAATGCTGCTTGGTACGTTGCCTCGTGTGATAGGCGCGGGTGAGGAGATGGCTGTGGCCGCTACGGTATTCGCGACGGAGGATAAAGTAGGCGAAGTGCGTGTTTCTATCGATTGTTCTTCGAATATGGAGGTGATGGGAGAGAGGGAAAAACAATTGTTCTTTGAGCGGAAAACGGATCAGCAGGCCTTGTTCCGCATTCGTGCGAAAGAGGATACGGGAGTTGGCAAGATTGTAATCACCGCTGTAGGGAAGGAGGATCGCTCTGTTTATGAGGCGGAATTAGAGATACGAACAATCCGTCGGCCATTGTCTAAGGTGTTGTCGGTAACCTTGGAAGGAGGAAAATCGAGGGAGGAAACCGTTTTAATGCCGGGAATGGATGGGACGAATCAATTGACATTAGAGGTCTCGAATGTGTCGCCAGTGAATTTGTCGGCTCGTGTCGCCTCGTTGTTGGATTATCCGCATGGTTGTCTGGAGCAGATTACTTCCAAAGGATTTCCGTTACTTTATCTTTCTTCATTCGCCGATTTGACCCAGCGGGAAGCGGAGAGTAAGGAAGAGATCGTTAAAGAGGTGATTCGTCGTTTGCGTTCTTATCAAACGGTGGATGGGGCTTTCGCTTATTGGCCGGGAGGCTCGAATGTCGATGGATGGGGAACGGTTTACGCGACTCATTTTCTATTGGAGGCATCGCGGGAAGGTTATTTAGTACCAGAGGCGATGCGGCAAGGCGCGTTAAACCAGTTAAGCCGGTTCGCGAGGAATTGGCGGCCAGTCGCTTCGCCCTATCGGGATTCAGAGGCGATTACGCAGGCCTATCGCTTGTATGTTCTGGCTTTGGCCCAATCGCCGGAAATGGGAGCTATGAATCGGATGAAAGAGCAAAAAGTGACAGGCATAAGCCAATGGTTGTTGGCTTCGGCTTACGCCTTCGTAGGACGTATGGATGTCGCCCAGGATTTGTTGCGTGAGGCGGCTTCGGTCGCGTCTGTTTATACGGAGTATGATAATACGTTTGGGAGCGATGTCAGGGATCAATCCATTCGTTTGATGACGCTTTGTTTGTTGAATAGGGATTCGGAGGCCGCTTCTTTGGCGGAGGAATTGTCTCAAAGGTTATCCGCGGATGACTGGCTAAGTACGCAAGCGACCTCTTTCGCCTTGGTCGCTTTATCGAATTTTATGGATAAATATCGTGTTGACGATCAAATGGATTTCATGTATGCTTGCGGGGAGAATGGCGAACGGGTGACGACGCGAAAAAATATTTGGTCCGCGCGTTTGATGGAGCAAGCGGGGGGCTCCACGAAAATTCGTTTGGAAAACAAGGGACGCTCTACGCTTTTTGCCCGGATCATAACGGAAGGTACGCCGGAGCAGGGAGAGGAGAAAGCGTACGCGAATGGCATCTCATTGGCGGTTAGTTATGTGGATTTAAAAGGCATGCCAATAGATATCAGCGAATTAAAGCAAGGAACGAATTTCTCGGCGGTGGTTACAATAAGGAATACGTCATCTCGTGGATATAACCATCTGGTATTGTCCGAGATTTTCCCGGCAGGTTGGGAAATCTTGAATACTCGCTTCTTGAACGAGGCGGCGACGGACAGTTTGGTCGCGGGCGTAAGTTATCAAGATATCCGGGATGATCGGGTGTATAGTTATATCGATCGATTGCCGGCGGGACGCCAGGTCGCCGTACGAATCAATTTATGCGCTGTTTATTCGGGCCGGTTCTATTTGCCTCCTGTTTATTGCGAGGCTATGTATGATCATTTGATTCGCGCGAATACGGAAGGCAAAAGAATTACGGTAGAATGATTGGTGAATTATATGTGAGGTTTTGTTTGTATAATAAATAGAAATCCATATCTTTGCACCCGCTAATACAAACAGCTTAATTAATTATTCAAACATGGCAACAAAAATTAGATTGCAAAGACACGGTCGTAAGGGTTATGCTTTTTACCAGATCGTAGTCGCGGACAGCAGGGCTCCACGTGATGGAAGATTTATTGAGAGGATAGGTTCTTATAATCCGAACACTAATCCTGCTACAGTAGATTTGAAATTCGAGAGAGCTTTGTATTGGTTACAAGTAGGTGCGCAACCTACCGATACCGCTCGCAACATCCTTTCGCACGAAGGTGTTTGCTTGAAAAAGCACTTATTGGAAGGTGTGAAGAAGGGTGCGTTCGACGAGGCGACCGCCGAGGAGAAATTCCAAGCGTGGTTGAAGAACAAACAAGCTTCTATCCAGGCCATCAAGGAGAAGAATAGCGAGGCCGCGAGAGTTGTCGCTAAGAATCGCTTAGAGGCGGAGAAAGAGATGAACAAGGCGAAAGCGGAAATCGTAGCGAAGAAGAAAGCGGAATTGGCAGCGGCCGAGGCCGCGAAGAAAGCCGAGGAGGCAGCCGCTGAAGCTCCCGCGGAGGAAGCTCCGATAGCGGAGGGCGCCGCCGAGTAATTCTTCGTGAAGTCACGAGAAATAAGAAGAGGATGTGTCAAAACGACACGTCCTTTTTTGTTATTATCTCGTCTCTGCCGGCCGGGGGATGAGTTTCATCCGAATGAAACGAAGTGTTTCTCCGGGTGAAACAAAGTGTTCCATCGGGTGAAACAAAGTGTTTCATAGGCATGGAACAAAGTGTTCCGCTGCGCGAATCTGTCAGTCTTTCGTGCCAAATTTGGCACGAAATGATGCTTCCGGATGTTTTGGCACTTGTTTTGCTGAGACGCTACGGGAAGTCCGGATAGGCTTCCGGAGTCAATTCGCGTAAAATAAAAAATAAAATAGATTATGAGCAGTAAGCAAGGTAACATCGGAGTAACATCGGAGAATATATTCCCGATCATCAAGAAGTTCTTATATAGCGACCACGAGATTTTTCTGCGTGAGCTGGTTTCTAACGCGGTCGACGCGACACAGAAGTTGAAAACGCTCTCGTCGGTCGGCGAGTTCAAGGGAGAGTTGGGCGACCTGACCGTGCGGGTCAAGTTTGACGATAAGACCATCACCATCTCCGACCGCGGTATCGGTATGACCGCCGAGGAAATCGATAAATACATCAACCAGATCGCCTTCTCCGGCGCGGAGGAGTTCGTGGAGAAGTACAAGAACGACGCGGCCGCTATCATCGGTCATTTCGGGTTGGGCTTCTACTCGTCGTTCATGGTCTCCAAGAAGGTAGAGATCGTGACTCGCTCGTACAAGGAAGGCGCCGTGCCGATGAAATGGAGCTGCGACGGAACGCCGGAGTACACGCTGGAGGAGACGACCAAGGACGACCGGGGTACCGATATCATCCTTTATATCGACGACGAGAACAAGGACTTCCTGAACAAGGATAAGATTAGCGGATTGTTGAAGAAGTATTGCCGCTTCCTTCCGGTAGAGATCGCTTTCGGCAAGAAGCAGGAGTGGAAAGACGGGAAATACGTCGATACCGACGAGGACAACATCATCAACGACACCAAGCCGGCGTGGGTGCGCAAGCCTTCCGAGCTGACGGACGAGGACTACAAGAAGTTCTACCGCGACCTGTATCCCATGGCAGAGGAGCCGCTGTTCTGGATACACTTGAACGTGGATTACCCGTTCAATCTGACCGGTATCCTGTATTTCCCGCGCATCAAGAGCAACATCGACTTGCAGCGTAACAAGATACAGCTGTATTGCAACCAAGTGTTCGTGACCGACTCGGTGGAGGGCATCGTGCCGGAGTTCTTGACGTTGCTGCACGGCGTGCTCGACTCGCCGGACATCCCGCTGAACGTCTCCCGCTCGTACTTGCAGAGCGACCAGAACGTGAAGAAGATATCGAGCCATATCACGAAGAAGGTGGCTGACCGGTTGGAGGAAATCTTCAAGAACGACCGCGCGCAGTTCGAGGAGAAATGGGACAGCTTGAAACTTTTCATCCAATATGGTATGCTGACGGACGAGAAGTTCTACGATCGTGCCGCCAAGTTCGCCCTCTTGAAAGACGTGGAAGGCAAGTACTTCACTTTTGAGGAGTACAGGAACCTGATCAAGGATAACCAGACCGACAAGGAGGGTAATTTGATTTATTTGTACACGAATAATAAAGATGAGCAGTATAGCTACATCCAAGCGGCGAAAGACAAGGGATACAGCGTACTGGAGATGAACGGTCAGCTGGACGTGCACGCCATCGGGCAGTTGGAGCAGAAGTTCGAGAAGAGCCGCTTCACACGGGTGGATAGCGACACTATCGACAACTTGATCCGCAAGGAGGACGCAAACCAAGTAACCTTGACGGAGGAGCAGAAAAACGCTCTGCGGGAAATCTTCAAGAGCCAGATGCCGAAGGTGGAGAAAGCGGAGTTCTATGTGACCTTTGAGGCCTTGGGCGAGAACGCTAACCCCGTTATGCTCACGCAGGGCGAGTATATGCGACGGATGCGCGAGATGTCGGCCATGCAACCGGGCATGTCGTTCTATGGAGAGATGCCGGATAGCTACAATTTCGTCCTGAACACGGACCACCCGCTCGTCAAGAAGGTCCTGGCCGACGAGGAGCAGGCGTGCGATGAGAAGTTGAGACCTATCCTTGGCGACATCAAGGGCTGGGAGGCGCGTCAAGCGGATCTGCGGGAGGCGCAAGGCAAGAAGAAGGAAGAGGAAATCACCGCCGAGGAGAAGGAGGACATGACCAACACGAACCACAAGCTGGACGAGCTCCGCGCCGAGCGTGACAAGGTGTGGGCGGACTACGCCGGAACGAACAAATTGGTCAGCCAATTGATCGACCTCGCCCTCTTAGGCAACGGTATGCTGAAAGGCGAGGCGCTGAGCCGCTTCATCAAGCGCAGCGTCGAGCTGATCGGATAAACGCGGGACGTATCCATATTCAGATAATAGTTTAAGTGAACGGAAAAGGCGACGGGAACCGGAGACACCGGCGAACGCCGCCTTTTTCCATTTGGAGGCCTCCAAGAGGGCTTCTCCATTCTCGGAAATGGTTTTGGAGGCCTCCAAAAGCGTTTTTTCGTTTCAGGAAATGCTCTTGGGACCCTCCAAAAGCGTTTTCTCGCTTCGGAAAATGGTTTTGGGACCCTCCAAGAGGGGTTTCCCGTCCCGGGAAATGGTTTTGGAGGCCTCCAAGTAAAAAAGCCCCCGGACAGCCAGCGGTGTTACCGGAAAACTCCGTACATTTGAGGGCGAAAAAGCGGAATCGAATACACATGGGAAAAATACAAGTCATCATATCACTGCTGCTCGCCGCCATCGCGTGGCCGCTGCCCGCGCAAAAGGTGGGACTGGTGCTGAGCGGCGGCGGCGCCAAGGGAGCGGCGCACATCGGCGTCATCAAGGCGCTGGAGGAGAACGACATCCCCATCGATTACGTCACGGGCACCTCCATCGGGGCGATTATCGGTAGCCTGTACGCCATGGGCTACTCGCCCGACGAGATGCTGGCGCTCATTCTCTCCAAGGACTTCGGATATTGGCAGACGGGGACGGTGGAGGAGAAATACACCTATTATTTCAAGGAGCCCGAGCCCACGCCGGAGTTCGCCCACTTCTCCATCGATATGTCCGACTCGCTGCAAGTGCGCGCCAGCTTCCTGCCTCAGAGCCTGATCAACCCGATACAGATGAACCAAGCCTTCATGGGGCTGTACGCTCAGGCCACGGCGAAGGCGGGCTGGAATTTCGACAACCTTTTCGTGCCCTTCCGGTGCGTCGCCTCGGATATCTACACCAAGAAACCCATCGTCTTCAAGAACGGCGACCTGGGCGAGGCCGTGCGTGCCTCGATGACCTTCCCGTTCGTATTCAAGCCCATCTGGAAAGACAGCATCCCGCTTTTCGACGGGGGCATCTACGATAATTTCCCGGTCGGCCCGATGAAAGAGGCCTTCCACCCGGACTTCATCTTCGGCTCTGCCGTGTCGGGCGACGACAAGAAACCGTCGGGGAACGCTTACAACCAGATAGAGGCGATGATCATGCAAAAGACGGATTACACGGTGGAGGAGGAGGACGGGATGATGATCCAATTCAATTTCCCGACCGTATCGCTGCTCGATTTCCCGAAAGGGAAGGAGCTGATGGACATTGGTTACAAGCGGACGCTCGCGCTCATCGACTCCATCAAGGCGCGTGTCCCGCGGGAGGTTCCTTATGAGGAGTTACAAGCCAGAAGAAAAGCGTACAAGGACAGCCTGCCCCCGTTGGTCTTCGGGAATATTTTCGTGACCGGCGTCTCCGACGCGCAACGCAAATACATCGATGCGCAGTTGCATCGGGATGATAACGACGAGCTGACCTTCGAGGAGTTCAAAAGAGCCTATTTCCGTATCCTTGACTATTCGAAGGCGAAGGAGATCATGCCGCGAGCCGTTTACAACCGGCGGAACAAGAATTTCGACCTTTACCTGGATGTCAAGATGAAAGAGGAGATTACGGTCAATTTCGGGGGAAACGTCTCGTCCCATCAGGCGAACCAGCTGTATTTAGGACTGGAGTACCAATACTTGGGACGCTTCGCCGCCGACGTGAGCGCGGATTTCCAAGTGGGCAACTCCTTTAGCGGTGTCATGCTCAACGGGCGTATGTATTTGCAGACGCGTATTCCTACGTACCTGAGCTGGCAAGGCGTGTTCTCGGACAAGCGTTATTCGGAGAGCCAATCCCTTTTCTACGAGGACGCCGTTCCGGCTATCATCAAGCAACGGGAGCTGTACATGAAGCTGAAACTGGGATTCCCCTTCCTGAATACGGCGAAGGCGGAAATCGGTCTCGCCTACGGACGGCTGAACGATCATTATCTGCAAAGTACCTCGATCCCGTTCCCCAACGCCACGTTCGACCATAGTTGGTACGACCTGTTCAGCGGCTCGCTGAGTATCGAGAAAAATACGCTCGACACCAAGCAATACCCGATAAACGGGAAGCAGCAATTCCTGGCCGCCCAGTACGTGACCGGCACGGAGAAATACGACCCGTCGCCCACCTCCTCAACCACGGAGGAGCCGATCGGCCGGAAGACGCATAGCTGGTTGCAGCTGAAAGGACGCTGGAATCATTACATCGAGATGGGAGAGCATTTCAATCTTGGTTACTTGGGCGAGATGGTGATTTCCAGCAAGAACCTGATGAGCAACTATACGGCGAGCGTGTTGCAAGCGCCCGCCTTCACGCCGACCCCGCATAGCCGGATCGTGTTCAACGAGGCGTTCCGGGCGAACCAGTATGTGGCGTTCGGAGTGTCGCCTATCTTGAAATTCAGTAAGCTTTTGCATCTACGGATGGATCTTTACGGCTTCGCGCCGCTTTACGAGATACAAAAGACGATTCCGGAGAGTAATCCCTACGTGGGGATTCCTCGATACGGGAAATTCCTGCGTTCGTTCAAGTACATGGGCGAGACAGCGCTTGTGTTGCACTTGCCTTTCGTATGTATCAGCTTGTACGCGAATGGGTATAGCTATCCGAAAAAGAACTTCAATGTCGGTTTGAACATCGGGTATTTAATCTTTAATCCAAAAATGTTGGATTAAATCCACGAAAAAACGCCTGAAACATTTGCGCGTTCAAAAGAAAAGCGTACCTTTGCACTCGCGATTCGGAAATAATGGCTCGTTAGCTCAACTGAATAGAGCATCTGACTACGGATCAGAAGGTTATAGGTTTGAATCCTATACGAGTCACCACTTAAAGGAATCGCGAAAGATAGGCAAGATTTGGCTCGTTAGCTCAACTGAATAGAGCATCTGACTACGGATCAGAAGGTTATAGGTTTGAATCCTATACGAGTCACTTCCTTGGTCCTCTTGTTTATTTAACGGCTCGTTAGCTCAACTGAATAGAGCATCTGACTACGGATCAGAAGGTTATAGGTTTGAATCCTATACGAGTCACTCAATATTCCCTCTCTTTTATGGAACAAGAAATCCAACTCAACGAACACAACAAGCAAGAATATCCGCCGATGCATACGGCTGAGCATATATTGAACCAGACGATGGTACGGATGTTCGGTTGCCCAAGGTCTAAGAACGCGCATATAGAACGAAAGAAATCGAAATGTGATTACCAGTTGCCGGAGGCGCCTACGCCTCAACAAATGGAGGAGGTGGAGCGCCGGGTCAACGAGGTGATCGACCGTCATCTGCCGGTGACCATCGAGTTTATGCCCAAGGAGAAGGCGGGCGAGATTGTCGACCTCAGTAAACTGCCGGAAAATGCCAGTGAGACACTTCGCGTCGTACGCGTTGGCGACTATGACGCTTGCGCTTGCATCGGGGCGCATGTGGCGAATACCGCCGAGATTGGGCACTTCAAGATGTTAAATTATGATTATGCGGACGAACGATTGCGATTACGGTTCAAATTGGTGTGAAATTTAAAGCGGACGTAAACGATGAAATGAAATATTTTATGTAAGTTCGCGTACATCAAAAAGAACTTTATATATCGACATTAAATACAAATAGTTTATGCAAACAATTGACAATTTCAATTTTGCCGGAAAGAAGGCATTTGTAAGAGTTGACTTCAATGTCCCCTTGGACGAGAATTTCAACATCACCGACGACACCCGTATGCGTGCCGCCCTTCCTACGTTAAAGAAGATCTTAGCCGATGGTGGTAGCATCATCATTGGTTCTCACCTGGGCCGTCCGAAAGGTGTTACGGAGAAATTCTCCCTGAAGCATATCTTGAAGCATCTTTCTGAGTTGTTAGGCGTTGACGTACAGTTCGCTAACGACTGTATGGGCGAGGAGGCCGGTGCGAAAGCAGCCGCTTTGCAGCCGGGCGAGGTATTGTTGCTGGAGAACCTTCGTTTCTACGCCGAGGAGGAAGGCAAACCCCGTGGATTGGCCGACGACGCTACCGACGAGGAGAAGAAGGCAGCCAAGAAAGCCGTTAAGGAGAGCCAGAAAGAGTTTACGAAGCGTTTGGCATCGTACGCTGATTGCTACGTGAACGACGCCTTCGGTACGGCTCACCGTGCGCACGCCTCTACGGCGCTGATCGCTGACTATTTCGACACGGACAACAAGATGTTCGGTTACTTGATGGAGAAAGAGGTTAAGGCCGTAGATAAGGTATTGAACGATATTCATCGTCCGTTCACCGCTATCATGGGTGGTTCCAAGGTTTCCTCGAAGATCGAGATCATCGAGAACTTATTAAATAAGGTAGACAACTTGATCATCACCGGCGGTATGACCTACACTTTCACGAAGGCGCAAGGTGGCAAGATCGGTAACTCTATCTGCGAGGATGACAAGCTCGACTTGGCGCTCGACTTGATGAAGAAAGCGAAAGAGAAAGGCGTAAACTTGGTATTGGCCGTTGACGCGAAGATCGCCGACAGCTTCAGCAACGACGCGAAGACCGATTTCGCTCCGGTGAACGAGATTCCTGATGGTTGGGAAGGTCTTGATATAGGTCCGAAGACGGAGCAGATCTACGCTGACGTGATCAAGGGATCGAAGACAATCCTTTGGAACGGTCCGACGGGCGTGTTCGAGTTCGAGAACTTTACGCACGGCTCTCGCTCGGTAGGCGAGGCTATCGTGGAGGCTACGAAGAACGGCGCGTTCTCGCTTGTAGGTGGTGGCGACTCCGTAGCTTGCGTCAACAAGTTTGGTTTGGCCAAGGGTGTATCTTATGTTTCCACCGGTGGTGGCGCGTTGCTTGAGGCTATCGAGGGCAAGGTTCTGCCGGGTATCGCCGCGGTTAAGGGCGAGGCTTATAAATAAGTTTAGGATAGGCCAAAAGAATAGAAGTCGCGGCTCCGCGAATGCGGACTGAAGAATTAAGCCGATACTTTTCCAGGAGTATGAAGTAGATAAAGGCATAGAGAACTTTATCAAACTTAATCCGGAAAGGTATCGGCTTTTTGCCTTTGCCAGCCATACCGTCGCCTCGAATGGGATTGTTTACCCAAGTCTCCTTTTTAAAAAACTCCGACACGGTTATGGAGTGTAACCGCATCTTTATAGAGAATAGGAGGTTCAGATGTTTTTGGTTTATGGGATTGAAAAAATTTTGCGCTTTCATAGGAAGTCCATAAGCTCGTTAACCAGTTTCTTGATGAGCGCGAGAGAGATGTCATGGATATATGGAACAAGGCACAAAGAGGAGAGAGGATAAATAAAATCAACCGATAAAATATTTGTCTTATGTTATTACGGGTAACGGATGTAGAATATTTAGGCGATTATACGTTATTGTGCGATTTTAATAACGGGGAGCGTAAGAAAGTCAACTTGGAGCCGCTTCTTTCTTTCCCGGCGTTCGAGGAATTGAGGGATAAGGATAAGTTCGTCCAATTCGGGCTTGATGGTACTATATTCTGGGCGAACGGGGCGGATATAGCCCCGGAGTACCTTCTTGAGCATGGGGAAAGGTATGATAATTAATCATTCGAGGGTAAAAAACGCTGAGGTAACGCATATCTCCAGGAACGGACTGATATTGACGGTAGGGGATAAGGAATATTATCTCCCCTACGGGAAATATCCTTGGTTCAAGAGAGCTTCCGTGGATGATGTTTTTGATGTCAGATTACTATATTGTATAGAAAGGTTCAATGCCTGTAGTTTATTTTTGAAGCGTTCTATTAGTTTTTCTTTTGAACCCATTGCACTTTTATTTTATGCAAAGTACTAAATTTAGTACTAAAAACAAAGTAATTGTACAAAAAAATAGCGATACCCGAAAGGATACCGCTATACATTGTGTGGAACGCATACCGTATGCTATTATTCTCTATAAGCTCTTGTTCGTAAGATGTACTTACAGCTTGGAACGTACTGCATTCATTAGCCGTAAACCAGCTTTTTTAAAGACACGAAAAAAGGAGCTACTTAAATCGTAACTCCTTGACTTTCAATTGTCGGGGTACCAAGATTCGAACTTGGGACCCCCTGCTCCCAAAGCAGGTGCGCTAACCGGACTGCGCTACACCCCGTCGTCGCGATGCATTTTCTCGAATCGCACCGCGAAGGTAAACATTTATTTTTAACCGTCAACTATTCGGTCGTCTTTTTTTGCCGGCATGAAGTTAACTTATGCGTTCGAAAACGCACGTATGTGTCTTTGCCGACGCACGTATGTTAAAATGCCAACGCACATACGTGTCTTTGCCAACGCACGTATGTTCTCCGGGCGACATACATCTGTCTTTTAAATTCGTTTTTTATATGGTTATTCGAAAGATTATATGTAAGTTTGTCTTGCGAAAAGAAAATAAGATATAATTATGGATACGATTACAAAATCACGGATTATACGGTTGGTGCATCAAGAGGTGATTCCAGCCATTGGATGCACGGAGCCGATCGCGGTTGCGTTGGCCGCGGCCAAGGCCGCCGAGGTCTTGGGGCGTAAACCGGAACGCGTCGATGCGCATTTGAGCGCGAATATCTTGAAAAACGCGATGGGAGTGGGCATCCCGGGGACCGGCATGGCGGGGCTGCCGATTGCCATCGCTTTGGGTTCGCTTATCGGGAAGTCCGCTTACGGTCTGGAAGTGTTGCGGGATCTCACCTCCGAAGGCCTGGAGGAAGGAAAGGCCATGATCCATCAAAAATGTATACACATCGACTTGAAAGAGCAAGTGGATAAATTGTATATCGAGATCGTGAGCCGGGCGGGCGACGATTACGCACGGGTGATTATCAGCCATGCGCATACGCATATCGAGTACGTGGAGAGGAACGGGGAAGTCTTGCTCGACCTACGGGTAAATGAGCATCCCGGAGAGGAAGCCACTGGAGAGCAAGACGTACGCCTCTCGTTCTCGATGGTATACGAGTTTGCCATGGAGACGCCCTTGGAGGAGATCCGTTTTATTTTAGAGACCGCCGACTTGAACAAACGTGCGGCGCAAGCGTCGCTGAAAGGGAATTACGGGCATACGGTGAGCAAGACGGTGTCGGGCGCCTTCGGGCGGAAATATATGGGCGACTCCGCTTATACGCACATGCTGGTCATGACCGCCGCCGCTTGCGACGCGCGGATGGACGGGGCGATGATTCCGGTGATGAGCAATTCGGGAAGCGGCAATCAGGGAATCGCCGCCACCTTGCCGGTGCTCTCGTTCGCCGAGGACGTGAAATGCTCGGAGGAGCAATTGATCCGTGCCTTGATGCTGAGCCACCTGATGGTGATTTATATCAAGCAGAGCCTGGGGCGGCTGTCCGCCTTGTGCGGATGCGTGGTGGCCGCCACGGGGGCGAGTTGCGCCATCACGTACCTGATGGGAGGAAGCAAGACGCAAATATCGTACGCGATCAAGAACATGATCGGGAATATCACCGGCATGATTTGCGATGGCGCCAAGCCCAGTTGCGCCATGAAGGTGTCGAGCGGGGTCAGCACGGCGATGCTCTCAGCGTTGATGGCGATGGAGGATAAAGTGGTGACGGCGGTGGAAGGCATCATCGACGAGGATGTGGATAAGTCGATCGCCAACTTGACCGCGATCGGGTCGAAAGGTATGGAGGAGACGGATCGCTTGGTATTGGACATCATGACCGGCAAATCGAGTGAGTAACGTTTGATGGCGACAATCGATTTATACCGAGGGGAAATCTTTTATTTTACCGCACCGCCCGGAAGCGGGAGCGGGGCTTGTCGTCATTTCGAGGATGGCGCCTTGGTTGTCGCGGACGGTCGTGTCGTAGAGGCCGGTCCGTTCGAGGCGACGAGGGCGCGTTATTCGAATACGCCCGTGACGGACTATTCCGGAAAACTAATCATGCCGGGACTGATCGACGCGCATATCCATTTCGCCCAGTCGGAGATTATCGGTATGTATGGCAGGCAATTGCTGGATTGGCTGAATGAATATACGTTCCCCGCTGAGGAGGCGTTCGGCTCGATGGAATACGCACGGGAAATCGCCCGTTTCTTCGTGCGGGAATTGCTACGGAACGGGACGACTACTTGCGTCGCCTACGCTACGGTGCATGCCGCCTCGGTATCGGCGCTTTTCTCGATCGCCTCGGAATACGATATGCGAATCTTGGCGGGGAAGGTATTGATGGATCGGGGCGCCCCGGATTATCTGATGGATACCGTCGCCACGGGCGAGGCGGAGAGCCGAGCCTTGATAGAGGAGTGGGACGGGCAGGGGCGCAACCATTATGCGATTACGCCACGCTTCGCCCTGACCAGCACGCCGGAGCAGTTAGCCATGGCGGGGCGTTTGCACGCGGAATATCCGGATACCTATATCCAGACGCATCTTTCTGAGAACGTGGGCGAGGTCGAAGCGGTGCGTTCGCTTTTTCCTGGATACGCGGATTACTTGGAAGTGTACGAGCGGGCAGGGTTGCTGACCGACCGTACGATTTTCGGACATTGCGTTCATTTGGAGGAGCGGGAATATAAGCGCCTCGCGGAGGCGGGAGCCGTTGTCGCCCATTGCCCTACCTCGAACCTTTTCCTGGGTAGCGGCCTTTTCCGGATGGAGGAGGCTAACCGGCGCGGTATACGCGTGACGCTGGCGACGGACGTGGGGGCAGGCACCTCGTTCTCGATGTGGCGCGTGATGGGCGAGGCCTATAAGGTGCGGCAACTGACCGGTTCTTCGATGACGGCGTTCGAGGCGCTCTATAAATGCACGTTGGGCGCGGCGAAAGCTCTATCGCTGGACGACCGCATCGGGAGTTTCCTCCCTGGGAGGGAGGCCGATTTCATCGTGGTGGATTGCGAGGCGACACCCGTCCAGCGGTTGCGGGGCGAATATCTTCGTTCCAAAGGCCGGTGGACGATCGAGAATAAATTGTTCGGCCTGCAGACCTTGGGCGACGAGCGAAACATCTATTCCACCTATTTGATGGGCCGCGAACAACGCTTGACAGACGATTAACGCAATCAAAGCGCCCTGAATAGCTCTATTCGCGCGCCCTGAATAACTCTATTCGCGTACCCTGAATAACTCTATTCGCATACCCTGAATAGCTCTATTCACGCACCCTGAATAGCTCTATTCGCACACTCTGAATAACTCTATTCATAGGTTAGGATTGATAGCCTTAATTGCCTTAAAGCGACTCAAGCAATTGGATGAGACGTTCGGCATGCGCTACCGACGCTTTGTTCTGCTGCTCAATCAATTCGGGAGAAGCGCGGTTGCCGTAGCTTGCGCCACCCGTATAGACATGTCCGGTTCATGACGTGGATATCGTAGGATTTATTTATCTATATCTTGTTGGCTCCATGATTAAGCCTTACTTTCGCGAACACGGCAAAAAGAAACGAGAATAAGTGATGAAAACAATAAATAAGAACGGAACGCGGCCGGAAGCTTATGACGCGGAAACGCATCTGACTGGCAACCTTGACTGGGACGGCCTGCGTCGCCCGCGGATATATTACGCCATAGCGGCTACCTTCTGTGGCCTCTTCCTCTCGGTGCTCGACGGGAGCATTTGCAACGTGGCGTTGCCGAGTATGGCTGCCCAACTCAACGTGCCATCGGAAGACTCTATTTGGATTGTCAATGCCTTCCAGCTGGCGGTGATGATGCTTCTCCTACCGTTTGCTTCGATGGGTGAATTATGGGGATATAAGCAAGTATATCTTTGCGGTATTATCGTATTCACTGTCGGGTCGGTAGCCTGTGCGCTCTCGACCACATTGCCGGTACTTGTGGTTTCGCGTGTGGTGCAAGGCATCGGTGCGGCTATGCTTATGAGTGTCAATACTTCGATGGTCAAACTCATTTATCCCAAACGTCATCTGGGGAAGGGCGTGGGACTGAACGCGACGGTAGTTGCCATCGCCTCGGTTACCGGGCCGACCCTTTCGGCGGCCATATTGGCCGTAGCTCCGTGGCCGTGGCTCTTCGCTATCAATGTGCCGGTGGGGATCGCGACCTTCCTGATGGCCAGCCGTTACCTGCCCGACAATCCTGTACGTGTTGTTGGACGGCGCTTTGATTGGCACGAGGCTGTGTTCAATGCCGCGACCATGGGACTGTTCATCGGTTGCGTGGAAGCTTATTCACATGACGTTCCTCTCCGGTGGGTACTTGTCGGGATAGCCGTATTGCTTATCTTAGCCACGGCTTATGTGAGGATGGAGCGCGGCAGGAAATACCCCATGCTGCCGTTCGATTTGCTTAGGATACCGATATTCACGACCTCGGTGGCGACAAGCATTATCTCGTTCACGGCGCAGATGCTTGTCATGGTCGGGATGCCGTTCATGCTTGTCAATACGTTTGAATACAACGCCGTGGGTATCGGATTGCTGATGACAGCCTGGCCGCTGGCCATCGTCTTCGTGGCACCGTTGGCAGGTTTGCTGATAAACCACGTTCATCCCGGCGAAGTGCCTTATTTATCCGGATTGAATTGCTTGTCGTAGCCAAGCAGATACTTTGCCAACACAGGGTCATTGAAGTCGGCTGCAAAAGGATGTCCTGCATCCAAACGGCGGATGGCTTCCCGTTCATCGTCCGTCAGTTCGAAATCATCAAGGGCAAAATTGCTTCTCATGCGTTCCGGCTTGGTGGATTGAGGAATGACGATAATGCTTTCATCCGTCAGGAATTTCAGGCAGATTTGGGCGATGTCCTTGCCGTGCCTGTCGGCAATCTCTTTCAGCGTTTCATTGCCGAAAAGGTTGTTCATCCCTCTCGCCAGCGGGCTCCAAGCCATCAGGCGTGTGCCGTACTCCTTCATCAACTCACGCGTCTTTACCTGTTGGGAAAAAACGTGCGTCTCCAGTTGTACTACGGCAGGCTTTATTTCCATATTTTCAGCCAAGTCCACGAAACGGGCATCGTAGAAATTGCTCAGTCCGATAGCACGCGCCTTTCCTGCCTTGTATGCCTTTTCCATGGCACGATAAGTTCCGTAGTAATCACCAAATGGCTGGTGGATGAGCAGCAGGTC
>DXEN01000037.1 GCA_019114945.1 Candidatus Parabacteroides intestinigallinarum
TGAAAGCAAATCACAACCGGCTGAACAAGTCACTCGAAGACCGAATAGCTGTTCCTAATAGCACAAAGATAATGAAATGAAAGCAAATCGTTCAAAAAGAAGACTATGGAAAGATATTTGGACCCGAAAGCGGATTTTCCCGGCGGAGCTGGTTTCTGAGAACCCCTTGCGCAAGAACAGTATCGTGGACGTCCGTTGCCGTAGCAACCGGGGGCGTCAGTTTATCGTCGAGATGCAGATGGCGTGGTCCCCGGAGTTCCGGCAGCGTGTGTTGTTCAACGCGGCGAAGGCCTACGTCCGCCAGTTGGGCAAGGGCCATGACTATGGCCTGCTGGAGCCGGTGTACTTGCTGAATCTGGTGAACGACGTGATGGACGCGGGGCTTCCGGGCTATTACCATAGTTACCGGATGGTGCACGAGGCGTATAGCGACCGTGTGATCGAGGGCTTGCGCCTGGTGTTCATTGAGTTGCTTTCGGACCCGGAGGTTGGCAAGGCACTCTCGGAGATTCGCGCGTCGGCGTTCACGGATGCGGAGCTGGTGGGTTATGACAAGTTTTGGGACCAGGTGGGCGTGGAGGTCACGCTTTACAACAGCGGCGAGCGGAAGGGGCGTGCAGAAGGTCGTGTTGAAGGCCTTGCGGAAGGTCGTTTGGAGGGAGAACGGTAAAAGGCATTAGAGATCGCCCGTAAGCTGAAAGCGTTGGGGCAGTCGGTTGCCGAGATAGCCTCGTTGACCGGTTTGAGCCCAGAGGAGGTGGAGGGGCTTTGACGATTTCTTCAAAATTGGATGCCCATTACGATTAGGTACGCCATTTGGACCGAACGTGAACGGCTTTGAGGTATGCCAGGAAGCATTCGTGGGAGCGGGTTAGAAAGTGGCGGCATTGTCAAAAAATATTGACGGGATTGTTTCGCCGATTGAAAAGAAATACTAACTTTGCCGCCTGAATATGAAAGAATAATTAATTCGATACAGGATGATAAAGATTACATTTCCGGACAATTCCGTAAGAGAATACGAGGCGGGGACAACCGCGATGCGGATCGCCGAGAGCATCAGCCCCCGCTTGGCAGCCGAAGTATTGGCCGCCAACGTGAATGGCGAGACATGGGACTTGACGCGGCCGATCGACACCGACGCCATCGTGAAACTCCTCAAATGGGATGACGAGGAAGGCAAGCACGCTTTCTGGCATTCCAGCGCCCACTTGATGGCGGAGGCCTTGCAGGAACTTTATCCGGGTATTAAGTTCGGCATTGGGCCGGCGATCGAGAACGGTTTCTACTATGACGTGGATCCGGGCGAGGCGGTGATCAAGGAGAGTGATTTCCCCGCGATCGAGGCGAAGATGGCGGAGCTGGTAGCCAAGAAAGAGGAGATTCGTCGGCAAGATATCTCGAAGGCGGACGCTATGAAGATGTTCGGCGACCGTGGCGAGGTGTATAAGACGGAGCTGATCAGCGAATTGGCCGATGGTACGATTACTACTTATACGCAAGGTGCGTTCACCGATTTGTGCCGCGGTCCGCATATCCCGAATACCTCTTATATCAAGGCGATTAAGATATTGAGCGTGGCCGGTGCCTATTGGCGCGGTGACGAGAAACGGAAGCAGCTGGTGCGCCTTTACGGTATCACCTTCCCGAAGAAGAAGATGCTCGATGAGTACTTGGTGATGTTGGAGGAGGCGAAGAAACGCGACCATCGGAAGATTGGCAAGGAGATGGATCTGTTCATGTTCTCCGATACGGTAGGCAAGGGGTTGCCGATGTGGTTGCCGAAAGGTACCGCCTTGCGCCTGCGCTTGCAGGAATTCCTGCGTCGTATCCAGGCGCGCTACAACTACCAGGAGGTTATGTGCCCGCCGATCGGCAACAAGTTGCTCTATATCACTTCCGGCCATTACGCGAAGTATGGTAAGGATTCGTTCCAGCCGATTCACACGCCTGAGGAGGGTGAGGAGTACTTCCTGAAACCGATGAACTGCCCGCATCATTGTATGATATACAAGAATTCTCCCCGGTCGTACAAGGACCTGCCGCTTCGCTTGGCGGAGTTTGGTACGGTGTGCCGTTACGAGCAGAGCGGCGAGTTGCACGGACTGACCCGTGTGCGTAGCTTTACGCAGGACGACGCGCATATCTTCTGCCGTCCCGACCAAGTAAAGCAGGAATTCCTGAACGTGATGGATATCATCTCGATTGTGTTCAAGACGATGGATTTCGAGAATTTCGAGGCGCAGATCTCCTTGCGCGATAAGGAGGATCGCGAGAAATATATCGGAAGCGACGAGAATTGGGAGCGCGCCGAACGGGCCATTGTGGAGGCTTGCGAGGAGAAGGGCTTAAAGGCGAGAATTGAGTACGGCGAGGCGGCTTTCTATGGGCCGAAGCTGGATTTCATGGTGAAAGACGCTATCGGCCGTCGTTGGCAATTGGGTACGATCCAGGTGGATTACAATCTGCCGGAGCGTTTCCAGTTGGAATATACGGGAGCTGATAACCAGAAGCACCGCCCGGTAATGATCCACCGTGCGCCGTTTGGCTCGATGGAGCGTTTCGTGGCTGTCTTGATCGAGCACACTGCGGGCAAGTTCCCGTTGTGGCTGACTCCGGATCAGGTTTGCGTCTTGCCGATCAGCGAGAAGTTTAACGATTATGCGTGGGAGGTAGCCCGTGCGTTAGGTGAGCGCGAGATCCGCGCTATCGTGGATGACCGAAATGAGAAAATCGGTCGTAAGATTCGCGACAACGAGCTGAAACGCATCCCCTATATGCTGGTCGTAGGCGAGAAAGAAGCGGAAAATGGAGAGGTCGCTGTAAGAAAACAGGGTGAAGGTGATAAAGGTTCGATGAAAATTACTACCTTCGCGGAACTTTTGGAAAGCGAGGTAGAGGAAATGATGAACCGCTGGCGGAAAAGTAACGATTAACAAACGATTAACGAGGAGATATATCATTATTGAATGAAGAACGACAATCTGAAAGATCAGTATAGGATTAACGAACGCATCCGTGTCCGTGAGGTCCGATTGGTGGGCGACAATGTGGAGACGGGTGTGTATCCCATCGCTCAAGCGTTACGAATAGCGGAGGAGCAAGGGATGGACTTAGTCGAGATCTCGCCGAACGCCGCTCCCCCCGTTTGCCGGGTCATTGATTACCAGAAGTTCCTCTATCAGCAGAAAAAGCGTCAAAAGGAACAGAAGGCGAAGTCTGTCAAGGTAGTCGTGAAGGAGATCCGGTTCGGACCTCAAACGGACGACCATGATTACAATTTCAAGCTGAAACACGCCAAGGGATTCTTGGAGGAAGGCTCGAAGGTGAAAGCCTACGTGTTTTTCAAGGGACGTTCGATCCTTTTCAAGGAACAAGGCGAGGTGCTGTTGCTTCGTTTTGCCAATGATCTGGAGGATTACGGGAAAGTAGAGCAGATGCCTGTGTTGGAGGGGAAGCGGATGATTATCATGCTATCGCCGAAGAAACGTGGCTCGATGCCGAAAGCGCCGAAAAAGGAGGTTCCTTCAGGACCGGCTGGCGCTGCGGCGGAAGAGAATACAGAGGAATAACAAGAATAAACCTTCCCGGAGACGGGAAGGGGAATTAGTTTAATTATTTAATATAAAAGATTTAGAGAAATGCCTAAGATGAAGACTATTTCCGGTGCCAAAAAGAGGTTCGCCCTTACCGGAACAGGAAAGATCAAGAGAAAACACGCTTACAAGAGTCACATCCTGACGAAGAAGACGAAGAAGCGGAAGCTGAACCTGACGCACATGGGCTTGGTAGACCGCGTTGACGTAGCGAACGTAAAGAAGATGTTGTGCTTATAATCTTTGTTTGCGAAGCGAGTTTTTATAACGATTTTTATTAACCGAATGTCTTAGCCGTAAAGAGTATCCTTCAGGGATGACGCTAACATTCAAAAACAGATTAGAATTATGCCTAGATCAGTAAATCATGTCGCCTCAAGAGCGAAAAGAAAACGGATTTTGAAATTGACCCGCGGTTATTACGGAGCCCGCAAGAACGTGTGGACCGTAGCGAAGAACACGTGGGAGAAAGGTTTGACTTATGCGTTCCGCGATCGCCGCAATAAAAAACGTAATTTCCGTGCGTTGTGGATCCAGCGTATCAATGCGGCCGCTCGTTTGGAGGGATTGTCTTATTCCCGCTTGATGGGTGCTTTGCATGCCGCTGGGATCGAGATCAACCGCAAGGTGTTGGCCGATTTGGCCATGAACCACCCGGAAGCGTTCAAGGCTATCGTAGCGAAGGTGAAATAATAGGCTTTAGTAGCCTGGAAAACGAGGAGTCTCTTTTTTGCGAAAAGAGGCTCTTTTTTTATCGTTTTTTCTTGTGTATATCGAAGTGATTCCCTATCTTTGTGTCAGGATAAAGAAAGAAACTTGAAGAGTTAAGCCGCACTTGTTCGATTGGGAAACTCATCAATTTTTTTCAATTCCGAGACATAGCTCTTGTCGCCAATGGCGGGCCGCGCCCTTCGGGGTATGCTTCGCACGGCGGATTACAAAGGCGGCAAAGCACTCAAATCCTGTCATGCGGAGTTTGTTCATATCTACGGTGCGGCTTTTTTCAAAAATAGAGGGAGGATCATACGAATGGTCCTCCTTTTTTTGTATTTATCCAAATATTTGTCGTACATTTATGCGCCATGAATGAACACGGCCAAGATTTCTCACATTAAAACAGATACGAATATGATGTTGCCAAAACAATCGTTCATGAAGCTTGCCGGATGGGCCCTCGCCTGCTCGGCGTTCTTCGCCTGCGCCCCGGAGGAAGTGCCCAGGGCGAGTTTGATCCCGATGCCCGCTCACGTGGAGTGGCTGGGCGGTTCCCTGCGTGTCGATAGCTTGTCTCTTTTCGGGGCGGATCCCGCCGGTTCGCTCCGATGCGTGGTCGACGCTTCCGCCGATTATGGTTCCGAGGGGTATGAGTTGCGTGTGACGGATCGGGGTGTCGAGCTGAGAGCCGCCACGGAATCCGGTTTGTTTTACGGGAAGCAGACCTTACGCCAGTTGTACACGCCGGAGGGAATTCCGTGCGTGACCATTACGGACGCGCCCCGTTTCCGCTATCGGGGATTGCACTTGGATGTTTCCCGCCATTTCTTTCCCAAGGAGGAGGTGATGAAGTTGCTGGACGTGATGGCTTCTTATAAGCTGAACGTATTGCATTTGCATCTGACGGACGCCGGGGGATGGCGCTTGCGGATCGACAAGTACCCGCGGCTGACTTCGGAGGGCGCCTTCCGTACCGAGTCCGATTGGCGGAAATGGTGGGAAGGGAACGACCGCCGGTATCTTCCGGAAGGGACGCCCGGCGCGTATGGCGGATATTATACGAAGGAGGATATCCGTGCGATCGTGGCTCACGCCTCGAAGCTCCATATCGATATTTTGCCGGAAGTGGAGTTCCCGGGCCACTCGGATGAGGTGTTTCAGGCGTACCCGGAGTTGTGCTGCGCCGGTCGGTCTCACACGAGTGGGGATTTTTGCGTCGGCAACGAGAAAACATATACGTTCATGCGGGATGTCCTGTCCGAGGTCATCGAGCTTTTCCCCTTCGAGTATGTCCATATCGGGGGCGACGAGGCGGGGAAATCCGCATGGAAGACCTGCCCGAAGTGTCAGGCGTTGATGCGCGAGAAAGGGATGAAAGACGTGGACGAGCTACAGAGCTATATAATCCATCGGGCGGAGGAGTTCCTGAACGCCAAGGGACGTAAGCTGATCGGCTGGGACGAGATCCTGCAAGGTGGGCTGGCGCCGGAGGCTACCGTCATGTCGTGGCGGGGCGAGGAGGGAGGCATCCAGGCCGCCCGGATGGGGCACGACGTGATTATGACGCCGGGCAATTATATGTACCTCGATTTCTATCAGGCCTTCCCCAACACGCAACCATTCGCGATCGGTGGATATACGCCGATCAAGCGGGTGTACAGCTACGACCCTGTCCCCGCCGACTCGCTGACGGAGGAGGAGAGCCGGCACATATTGGGCGTGCAGGCGAATACGTGGACCGAATACATCCCGACCGCCGAGCACCTGGAGTATATGATGTTCCCGCGCGCCTTGGCGGTGGCCGAGATTGGGTGGACTCCCCAGGAGAAACGGGATTGGGAAGATTTCAAGCCCCGTGTGAACGCCCACATCCCCGTGTTGCGGGGAATGGGGATTAACACGTTCCCCCTCTCGGACGAGATTGACGTGACCATGCGGGTAGATACCACACGGCGGGAGATAGAGGTATTCCTCGACGCGGAGAAATATCCGGCCGAGATCCGTTATACTACCGACGGCTCCGTGCCCGATAACGCGTCCGCCTTGTACGAGGGACCGATCGTGGTGAAGGACTCGGCATGCGTCGTGGCGGCTATCTTCCGCGACGGGAAGCCGCAGGGGACGCCTACGGAGAAGAAGGTGGACTATCACCGGGGCATCAACAAGCCGATTCATTTCTATAACGAGCTGTATCCGGGCTATATGGCGGGAGGCACGAACGCCCTGCTGGATGGATACCGGGGTGGCTTGACCTACCTGGACGGACGTTGGCAAGGCTATATGACCGACCTGGATTGCGTGGTGGATATGGGCGAGGTGACGGATGTCCACTCGGTGTCCGCCCGTTTCATGCAATTGATTGGCCCTTGGGTGTTCCAGCCCGCCGACGTGGAGCTGCTGACCTCGGGGGACGGGGCGGAGTATACCTCCAGGGGGACGATACCGACCACGATGTCCGATACCGACCGCGACTTGCTGTTCGAGGAATATACCTTCCGGGGAGACTGGAAAGCCCGTTACGTCCGTCTGAAAGCGAGAAACACGCACCTGGGCGGCGGATTCCTTTTCGCGGATGAGATCGTGATCTGGTAAACCGCGTATAGTAAATCGATTTTTATCAACATATAAATAATGTATAGCATGAAGAAACAACTGATGACCCTCTTGTTGTGCGGAGGAGGCCTGCTGGCCATGGCGCAACAACCGGTAGATTACGTGAATCCCTTCATCGGCACGAGCAATTTCGGCACGACGAACCCCGGGGCGGTCTGCCCGCAGGGGATGATGAGCGTGGTGCCCTTCAACGTGA
Source organism: Candidatus Parabacteroides intestinigallinarum (assembly GCA_019114945.1). Classification (GTDB taxonomy): domain Bacteria; phylum Bacteroidota; class Bacteroidia; order Bacteroidales; family Tannerellaceae; genus Parabacteroides; species Parabacteroides intestinigallinarum. Next base: position 7,120 of record DXEN01000037.1, read on the forward strand.
TGGGATCGGAGAAGAACCGCTTCGACAAGGACAGCCAATGGTGGTCCACGCCCTACACCTCGGACAACCACTTTTTCACCGGCTTCGCCCACGGGAGCTTGAGCGGCGTGGGATGCCCCGAGCTGGGCAGCTTGCTCTTGATGCCCACCGCGGGCGAGCTGAACGTGGATTATAAGGCTTACGGAAGCGAGTACAAGGACGAGGTGGCCACGCCCGGCTATTACAGCAACGTGCTGACGAAGTACGGCATCAAGACGGAGGCTACCGCCACCCCGCGCGTGGGCCTGAGCCGCTTTACCTTCCCGGAGGGGGAGAGCCACATCCTCTTGAACCTGGGCGAGGGACTGACGAACGAGACGGGCGCCACCGTGCGCTTCGTGAGCGATACGGAGATAGAGGGCAGCAAGCTGCTGGGCACGTTCTGCTACAACCCGCAGGCGGTGTTCCCCGTCTACTTCGTGATGAAGCTCAGCAAGGCCCCGGAGCGGATGGGCTACTGGAAGAAGCAGCGCGAGATGAAAGGCGTGGAGGCCGAGTGGGACATCCATGCCGGCAAGTATAAGCTCTACACGAGCTATACCCGCGAGATGAGCGGCGACGACATCGGCGTCTGGTTCGATTACGACACGCGGGCGGGCGAGACCATCGAGGTGAAGCTTGGCATCTCCTACGTGAGCGTCGAGAACGCCCGCCGGAACATGGAGGCCGAGCTGCCGGGCTTCGATTTCGAGAAGACCCGCGCCGACGCCCGCGCGATGTGGAACGCCGACCTCTCCAAGATACAGGTGGAAGGCGGCACGAAGGACGAGCGGACCATCTTCTACACGGGTCTCTACCACTTGCTCATCCACCCCAACATCTTGCAGGACGTGAACGGCGAGTACCCCAAGATGGAGAGCCTGGAGGTAGGTCATACCGAGGGCGACCGCTACACGGTGTTCTCGCTGTGGGACACGTACCGCAACGTCAGCACGCTTATGACACTGCTCTACCCGGAGCGCCAGCTCGACATCATCCGCACCATGCTGGATATGTATAAGGAGAACGGATGGCTGCCGAAGTGGGAGCTGTACGGTCGCGAGACCTTCACCATGGAGGGCGACCCCGCCATTCCCTACATCGTCGACGCGTGGATGCGCGGCTTGCGCGATTTCGACGTGGAGCTGGCGTACGAGGCCATGCGAAAGGGCGCCACGACGCCCGGCGAGTTCAACCTGCTCCGCCCCGACGCGAACGACTACTTCAGCCGCAGCTACGTCCCCTTGCGCGAGCAATACGACAACTCCGTCTCCCACGCCCTGGAGTATTACATCGCCGATTGGAACCTCAGCCAGTTCGCCCAGGCGTTGGGCAAGAAAGACGACGCCAAGCTGTTCCGCGAGCGTTCGATGGGCTATAAGCACTATTATTGCAAGGACTTCGGCACGCTGCGGCCCATCCTGCCCGACGGCACCTTCTATTCCCCCTTCGACCCGCGCCAGGGCGAGAACTTCGAGCCCTGCCCCGGCTTCCACGAGGGAAGCGCGTGGAACTATACCTTCTACGTGCCGCACGACGTCAAGGGGCTGGCCAAGCTGATGGGCGGCGACAAGAAGTTCGTCGACAAGCTACAGATGGTGTTCGACAAGGGCCTGTACGACCCCGCCAACGAGCCGGACATCGCCTATCCCTACCTCTTCAGCTACTTCAAGGGCGAGGCGTGGCGCACGCAGAAGCTGATACGCGAGTTGCTGGCCAAGGGCTATCACAACGCCCCGAACGGCGTGCCGGGCAACGAGGACACGGGCACGATGTCCACGTGGGCCATTTTCTCCATGATGGGATTCTATCCCGCCTGCCCGGGCGACGTGAACTACGTGCTCACCTCGCCGACCTTCGACAAGGTGACCATCCAGCTGGACAAGAAATACTACCCGAAAGGCGAGTTGGTAATCGAGGCGCGGCACGCGAGCCCGGAGGCGGTCTACATTCAGGAAGTGCGCGCCGGCGATAAGAAGTTGAAAGGCTACACCATCTCTCACGACGACTTGGTGAACGCCGGAACCCTCAGCTTCACCCTCAGTGAGACGCGTAAGTAACGCGTAGATGTGTCGATATCAGGTATTGGCACACGGATAACACAGATCTGTGTTATCCGTGCGCTATTCCGCGTGCCAAGCGAGAGGCGTTACCGGGCCGCGTAATACGAGTAGCTGTTCACCGCCTGCTGGAAGGCCAGCACGCCGGCTTGGCTCAGCTCCACGTTCATCTCCTCGCCGTTCGGCAGGTACATCACCACCTCGTCCTCGTCGGTGAACTTGAGCAACTTCGCGCTCTCGTTCTCGCCCTTCACGCTCCAGCTCTGGTCGGCCTCGTTGAACACCAAATCCACGGCGCTCTCCTCGCCTTGCTTCTCGATATGATAACCGTCGGCCTTCGTCTCCACGGTATAGATACCATCCTTACCCTCGATGGTCTGCGTCTTTCCTACGTCCGCCACGGGATTGCTGCCGCTCCAGAACTCGATGGAATTGATAACCAGTATATCCGCCAGCATGGAGACCTCGTAGACGGGGAGAATCCAAAATAGACGAATACCAACTCGTTCACGAACTTGTTATCGATACTATTGTTCCAGGCTAATAGCTTGTTCGACAAGCCGAACGAACCGATACACGACGAGAACAACACGCTACCGCCCACCATGGCGGCGACCAACATTGTAAAACTTTTCTTTCTCATGGTCAGAAATTTTTAAAGATTGATTACGACAAAGGTAGGAAAAACGTTGGATAAGCCTACGAAATCTCGTTTTTTTCACCGGAAATCTCTCTTTTTTTTCAAATTCTGGTCGGAAAAGCTTTCGGGTCGCCCCGACGGTCCCTCCGAGAGGTCGGACAAGGCTTCGGGTCGCCCCGAAGGTCCCTCCGAGAGGTCGGACAAGGTTTCGGGTCGTCCCGAAGGTCTCCCAGAGGTGTCGGCAAGGTTTCGGGTCGCCCCGAAGGTCTCCCCGAGGTGCCGGCAGGGTTTCGGGTCGTCCCGACGGTCTCCCAGAGGTCTCGGGCAAGGTTTCGGGTCGAACTTTTCAAAAAAAGAGTAGGAAATCAAGAGAAAAAGAGTATCTTTGAAACTCGTAAACGTATTTTTAATCCTTTAAATAATATCGCTATGTTATTATTGCAGAAAATTCCATTTATGGATCGCGCCCGCAACGCGGAGCACGATTACCTGTTCGACAAAATCGTGAACAGCATCCCCCTGGCGTTCGCCACGGAGCATAATTTCCAGGCCTATCACACGCGGATGACCGACGCGCTGGCCGAGGAGCACCGCAGCTATACGCAGACCACGAAGTCGGTGGATACCGCCACCCTTATCGACAAGGACGCCGTCCGCGACAAGCGCTACCGCCGGCTGAAACTCACCGTCGAGGCGGCCGAGCTGGACGCCGACGCCGAGACCGCGGCCTCCGGGGCGAAGTGCCTCATAGCGTTCGGCACGGCGAACCTGGCCGCGTTGCCCTACGCCGAGGAGACGGCCGCCGTGCGCGACCTGGTGGAGAAGCTGGAGTCGGACGAGTACGCGACGCACGTGGAGGCTATCGGCGCGACGCAAGCCCTGGCCGACCTGAAGGCCGCCAACGATGATTTCGACGCCACCTACTCCGGCCGCGCCGCCGAGCGTTACGCCCGCGACACCGCCACCCTCTCCACCAAGGAGGCCCGCGTGGCGATGGAGAAGGCCTACTACGAGGTGATGGACATCCTGAACGCCATCTACATCCAGAGCGCCATCCTCGTGCCCGACGCGGACACCGCCGCCGAGGTGAGGGAGATGGCGGACGCCATCAACGCCCACATCGGCCAGTTCACGCTCAACCTGGCGCGCCGCGGCGTAGGCTCGGCCACCGCGCCGGAGGGCGAGGAGCCCGCCGACCCCTCGGAGACGCCCGACCCGGAGCAGCCCGAACCCACCGACCCGGAGGAGCCGGGCGGGGAAACCGAGTCGCCCGACGTAATCTGACGGCGGGGACTGACCTCCGACTATGAGATAAGAGGGTGTGTCGAAATTTGGTATTGGCACGCGGATGACGCAGAGGGCGCAGATTTGCGCAGACTTATTTAATTATAAATCATAAAACAATCTGCGTTCATCTGCTCAATCTGCGTCATCCGCGTGCTTTTCCGCAATTTGACACACCCTCTTGCTATTTCGACATGAAGTCGTTGTCGCGGCCATGACGCGTCGATAGTTTTCGTATCTTCGCGACCGGAAAAAACAGAAGAAAGAATAGAGTATGATATCGATAGAGGGATTGACGGTAGAGTTTGGCGGCTTCACGCTATTTGATGATATATCGTTCGTGGTGAACAAGAAAGACCGCGTCGCGCTGGTGGGGAAGAACGGGGCGGGGAAATCGACCCTGCTGAAGATATGCGCGGGGTTGCAATCGCCCACGCGCGGCACGGTCAGCCTGCCGCGCGACATCACGGTGGGCTACCTGCCGCAGCATATGCTCCTGACGGACACGCGCACCGTGCGCGGGGAGGCGGAGCTCGCCTTCGAGCACATCCACGAGATGGAGGCGGAGATCAACCGCCTGAACCTCCAGCTGGCCGAGCGGACCGACTACGACTCCGAGGGCTACCAGCGGCTGATAGACCGCGTCACCCACCTTTCCGAGCGTTTCCAGATGATGGGCGGCGGCAACTATATGGCGGAGCTGGAGCGCACGCTGGCGGGCCTGGGCTTCCGCCGCGCCGATTTCGACCGCCCCACCTCCGAGTTCAGCGGCGGGTGGCGCATGCGTATCGAGCTGGCGAAGCTCCTGCTGCGGAAGCCCGACGTGCTGCTGCTCGACGAGCCGACGAACCACCTCGACATCGAGTCCATCCAATGGTTGGAGACGTTCATCGCCACCCGGGCGAACGCTGTCATCCTCGTCTCGCACGACCGGGCCTTCCTCGACAACACCACGACCCGCACCATCGAGATCGAGTTGGGGCGGATTTACGACTATAAGGCGAAGTATTCTGACTACGTGACGCTGCGCGAGGAGCGCCGCGAGCAGCAATTGCGGGCCTACGAGAACCAGCGGAAGATGATAGCGGACACCGAGGCGTTCATCGAGCGCTTCCGTTATAAGGCGACCAAGGCGGTGCAGGTGCAGTCACGCATCAAGCAGCTGGAGAAGGTGGAGCGCATCGAGGTGGACGAGGTGGATACCGCCATGCTTCGGCTGAAGTTCCCGCCGGCGCCCCGCTCCGGCTCCTATCCCGTCATCTGCGAGGACGTGGCGAAGCGCTATGGCGACCACTTGGTGTTCGACCACGTGACCCTCACCATCAACCGGGGCGATAAGGTGGCTTTCGTGGGCCGGAACGGCGAGGGTAAATCCACGCTGGTGAAATGCATCATGGGCGAGATAACCGACTATACGGGCAAGCTGACGCTGGGCCACAACGTGCGGATCGGCTATTTCGCGCAGAACCAGGCGCAGCTGCTGGACGAGAACCTGACGGTGTTCGAGACGGTGGACTACGTGGCGCAGGGCGATATCCGCCTGAAGATACGCGACATCCTCGGGGCGTTCATGTTCGGCGGCGAGGCGTCGGACAAGAAGGTGCGTGTGCTCTCCGGCGGCGAGCGTACCCGCCTGGCGATGATCCGCCTGCTGCTGGAGCCGGTGAACCTCCTGATTCTCGACGAGCCGACGAACCATTTGGATATGCGCTCGAAAGACGTGCTGAAGGACGCGCTGAGGGAGTTCGACGGCACGGTGATCGTCGTCTCGCACGATCGCGAGTTCATGGATGGGCTGGTCGACAAGGTTTACGAGTTCGGCAACCAGCGTGTGGTGGAGCATCTGGGCGGCATCTACGATTTCCTGGAGAAGAAGAAACTGGACAGCCTGCGGGAGCTGGAGCGCGTCGCCCCCGCAGGCAAGCCCGAGGCGACGGACGAGGCGCCGCCCTCGCAGGGGAAACTCTCGTACGAGGCGCGGAAGGAGCAAGGCAAGGCGCTCCGCAAGGCCGAGAAGGCGGTGGCCGATGCCGAGGCCCGTATCGGCGAGCTGGAGCGGGCCATCGCGGATATCGAAGGACAGCTGGCCACGCCCGAGGGCGCGTCGGACGCCTCGCTCTACACGCGGTATTCGGAGCTGAAGAAAGACCTGTCGGACGCGATGGATGTATGGACCGAGCGCACGATGGAGCTGGAGGCGATGTCGTAGCCCCTTTCCCGCGCGCCTTTCCTCTCGTTTTTTTCCGGCGGGGAAGTGGGAGCGGACTCAATTATTCTATGTATTTTCGCGAAGGTTAAAAAGAAATTCGGAATTGATTTATGGCGAAAAAGACAACAACGAAACAAGATAAGCCGCTTCCCGCGTGGATCGCGGCCTTGAAGATGTTTTTCGGTAGCGAGCGGACCCGTTTCATCGCGGGTTTGATTATTTTCATACTGACTGTTTATATGGGCTTGGCGCTTATCTCGTTCTTCTTCACGGGAGCCGCCGACCAAAGCAAGATAGAGAACGTGCCGATTGGCGACTTGCTGATGAATCGCGGCTCGGTGGAGAACTGGACGGGGGTGCGCGGGGCGTTCCTGTCGGACCTGCTGATGAACCGTTGGTTCGGTATCTCCTCGTTCATGATCCTGCTGTTCCTGGGCACGGTGGGGGCGAAGTGGATGAACCTGTGCCGGGCTTCCTTGTTGCGGCGTTTCTTGTTTTGCGCCGCGACGCTGATCTGGGGTTCCGTCTTTTTCGCGTTCGTGTTCATCAAGGGGTACGAGGATTCGTTCATTTACTTAGGTGGCCAGCATGGCTACTACATCTCGGAGGTGTGCATCGCGAACATCGGCGTGCCGGGCACGATATTGCTCCTTCTGGGCACGTTCCTGATTATCGCGGTCTTTACCAGCAAGCGGACGATTCCGCTCTTGCGGCGCGCCTTCTCGCTCGGGTGGCTCAAGCGCCGCTGGGAGGAGCGGAAGCGTAGGAGGGCGGAGGCGAAAGCCCGTACCAAGGAAGCGCCCGCGCCCGTAGTATCGCCCGAGGCGGAGCCGGAGGAGGAAGTATTCGACACGGAGGCGGAACTGGCGAAGGCGGAGGCGGAAAACGAACCGGTGGAGCCGGTCGCCGAGGAACGGCCCAGCTTCGAGGTTACCTTCGCCCCGGGCGATGACGAGCCTCTGGAGCCGGAGGAGAAGACTCCGGAACCGGAAGAGCCGTATAAAGAGGACGAGCCGGAGCCGCGGGAGAAACCCGCGGGCGAGCCGACCGACTTCACGATAGACGTGGCGCAAACCGACGACGAGCCGTACGACGAGTCGGCCTTAGGCAAGTACGACCCGCGGCTGGACTTGTCGCGTTACCAGTTCCCGACGTTGGATTTGCTGAAGACCTACGACAAGGGAAGCATGGAAATCAACCGGGAGGAGCTGGAGGCGAACCAGCGGCTGATCAAGCAGGCGCTGGAGGACTTCAATATCCGCATCGCCTCGATCAAGGCGACGGTGGGTCCCACGGTCACGCTCTACGAGATCGTGCCGGAGGCGGGCATCCGTATCTCCAAGATCAAGAACCTGGAGGATGATATCGCATTGAGCCTTTCCGCCTTGCAGATTCGTATCATCGCCCCGATGCCGGGCAAGGGTACGATCGGTATCGAGGTGCCGAACAAGAACCCGCAGATTGTCTCCATGCAGTCGGTCATCGCCTCGAAGCGCTTCGTCGACGATAAGAAATGCGACCTGCCCGTGGCGATCGGGCGTACCATCACGAACGAGGTGTTCATGTTCGACCTTTGCAAGACGCCGCACCTCTTGGTGGCCGGCGCTACCGGACAGGGTAAGTCCGTGGGCTTGAACGCCATCATCACCTCTTTGTTGTACAAGAAGCATCCGTCGGAGCTGAAGTTCGTGATGGTCGACCCAAAGATGGTGGAGTTCAGCATCTACGCGAAGATCGAGCGGCACTATTTGGCGAAGCTGCCCAACGCGGAGAAGCCGATCGTGACGGAATCCGCCGACGCGGTGGCCACGCTGAACTCGCTGGTGATTGAGATGGAGGACCGTTACCGTTTGCTCGTGAGCGCGAACGTCCGTAATATAAAGGAATACAACGCCAAGTTTATCGAGCGGCGCCTGAACCCGCAGAAGGGGCATCGCTTTTTGCCTTATATCGTGGCGGTGGTGGACGAGTTCGCCGACTTGATCGCCGTGGCGGGCCGGGAGATCGACCAGCCCATCTCGCGTATCGCGGCGAAGGCCCGTGCCGTGGGTATCCACATGATTCTCGCCACGCAGCGACCCGATACGAAGGTCATCACGGGTACGATCAAGAGCAACTTCCCGAGCCGTATCGCCTTCAAGGTAGCCTCGATGATCGACTCGCGTACGATTCTCGACGCTCCGGGCGCCAATCGCCTGATCGGGCGGGGCGATATGCTGATTGTCGTGGCGGGACAGGAACCGGTGCGCGTGCAATGCGCTTTCGTGGATACGCCGGAGGTGGAGGAGATCGTGGACTACATCGGCGATCAACCCGGTTTCCCGACGGCTTACCTGCTGCCGGACTACGTGCCGGAGGGGGGCGAGTCGAACGGTTCGGGCGCGGTGGATTTATCGGACCGCGATCCCTTGTTCGACGAGGTGGCCCGTTTGGTCGTGATTCAGCAACAAGGCTCTACCTCGCTCATCCAGCGTAAGTTCTCCATCGGCTACAACCGCGCCGGTCGTTTGATGGACCAGCTGGAGGCCGCCGGTATCGTGGGACCGTTCGAGGGCAGCAAGGCCCGGCAGGTGCTGATACCCGATGAGTATTCCTTGGAACAATTATTAAATAGCTTGAAATAATGAAGAGGGAACGGAAAATAAGAGTTTGGCGCGTCCTCGCTCTCGCGGGGCTGCTATCCTGTCTTTTATTCGGAGTCAGGGCAGGCGCCCAGACGCGAGACGCGAACGCTATCCTGGATAAAGCCGCCGCGGCCTACGAGGGCTCGAAAGGCATTAGCGCCACGTTCGCGATGTCGGTCCGCTCGAACGGCCAGCGCGTGGGCGAGGAGAAGCGTGGCACCATCCAGATGCGGGGGGATAAGTTCTTCTTGTCGGTTCCGGGCACGCTGACCTGGTTCGATGGGACGACCCAATGGAGCTACGTGGAGAGGAACGAGGAGGTGAACGTGACGAACCCGACGGGCGACGAGCTGCGGTTTACCAATCCCGCCTTGTTGCTCCGTACCTATCGGGAGGGCTTCTCGGCTTCCCTTACCGGCGAGAGCACCGCCCCGAACGGAAAGGCTGCCTACGACGTGGAGCTGACTCCCTCGAAAAAGGCGGATGTCACGAAGGTACGCTTGCAAATCGAGAAGTATTCCGGTTTCCCGGCCTCCATCACGGTGGAAGCCAAGAACGGCGTCAGTACCACGGTGCGGATCAGCCAGCTGAAGACCGGCGTGAACCAGGCGGACGACGTGTTTGTCTTTCCGGAGGCCGACTATCCGGACGCGGAGGTGATCGACCTGCGTTAATCGCCGCGCTATACCTATTATATATAGAGTAAACATGGATTGTATACTGATTAAAGAAAAGATATTATGAGCGAATCAAACATTGAGAAAGTCCGTTGCCTCATCATAGGCTCGGGTCCCGCCGGATATACGGCGGCTATTTACGCCTCTCGGGCGAATTTGTCACCGGTACTTTACGAGGGTATCCAGCCCGGTGGCCAGTTGACCATCACGACGGAAGTGGAGAACTTCCCCGGCTATCCGGAAGGCGTGACCGGTCCGGCGCTGATGGAGGATATGCGCAAGCAAGCCCTGCGCTTCGGGGCGGACATCCGTTCCGGCATCGCTACGGCGGCCGATCTGGGCGCCGCTCCCTATAAGATTACCATCGATGGCGAGCGGGTAATCGAGACGGAGACCTTGATTATCGCCACGGGCGCTTCCGCCAAGTATTTGGGGCTCGCCGACGAGCAGAAGTACGCCGGGATGGGCGTATCGGCCTGCGCCACGTGCGACGGGTTCTTCTACCGCAAGAAGACCGTGGCCGTAGTGGGCGGTGGCGATACCGCTTGCGAGGAGGCGATCTACCTGGCGGGACTGGCGAAGCAGGTCTACCTGATTGTCCGTAAGCCGTATTTACGCGCCTCGAAGGTGATGCAGGAGCGCGTGTTCAATACGCCGAACATCACGGTGCTTTTCGAGCACAACACGATCGGGCTGTTTGGCGAGAACGGCGTGGAGGGCGCTCACTTGGTAAAGCGCAAGGGCGAGCCGGACGAGGAGAAGGTGGACATCGCGATCGATGGCTTCTTCCTGGCGATCGGGCATAAGCCGAATTCCGACATCTTCAAGCCTTGGTTGGACACCGACGAGGTGGGATATATCCAGACGATAGAGGGTACGCCCCGCACGAAGGTGCCGGGCGTGTTCGCCGCGGGCGACGTGGCCGATCCGCATTACCGGCAGGCGATTACCGCCGCGGGAAGTGGTTGCAAGGCGGCTATCGAGGCGGAGCGCTATCTGGCCGGAATCGGGAAATAAGTACGCGTTCTCTTAAAAAAACGACACGACATGAGACAAGGATTGGTTTCTTTTTTGCTGTTCGGCCTGCTGCTGGTCGGAATGGCTTGTACGCCTGAGTCGAAGACGCGGGTAATCGCCCATCGGGGCTATTGGCAGACGGAAGGCTCCGCCCAGAACTCGATTCGCTCGTTGGAGCGGGCGGACGAGATCGGCGTGTATGGCGCGGAGTTCGACGTGCATTACACGGCGGACAACGTGCTGGTCGTCTATCACGATAATGATATCCAAGGGAAAAATATCCAGACTTCGAACTACGAGGAGCTGAAGGACTTGCGCTTGAATAACGGGGAGACGCTTCCCACGCTGGAGAGCTACCTGAAGCGGGCGTGCGATTTGGAGGTCCGGCTGGTCTTCGAGCTGAAATCCCACGCCACGCCCGAACGCAACCGCGAGGCGGCTCGGGCTTCCGTGGAGATGATCAAGCGGATGGGCTTGGAGAAACGGACCGATTATATCTCTTTCAACCTGGACGCCTGCAAGGAGTTCATCCGCCTGTGTCCGGACGCCTCGGTGGCTTACCTGAACGGGGAGTTGGATCCCGACGCCTTGAAGGAGATGGGCTTCACGGGGCTCGATTATCACTATAACGTGTTGCGAGAGCATCCGGAATGGGTGGAGAAGTGTAAGGCTTTGGGGCTGACCACGAACGTGTGGACGGTGAACGAGCCTGAACTGATCCAAGAGATGGCCGATATGGGAATCGATTTCATTACCACGGATATCCCGGAGGAGGCCCGGGAAATCGTAAACACCCAAACACGGTAAGGGAGAGGCTTCCGTAGGATGAGAAGATTGAGCCTGTTGTTGGTGGTGGTGGCCCTTTCCGTGTGGAGCCTTCCCGCGGTGGAGCCGCCCAAGACGGAGATCCGGGCGGTGTGGCTGGCTACGGTGTATGGCTTGGATTGGCCGGCCCGGCCCGCGTCGACCGAGGCGGGGCGCGAGGCGCAACGACAGGCTTTACGCGATATACTGGACCGCCTTCAGGAGGCCAACTTCAATATGGTATTTCTCCAGACCCGCTTGCGGGGCGATGTGATTTATCCCTCGGCCATCGAGCCGTTCAGCAAGGTCTTTGCCGGGAAATGCGGCCGGTCGCCGGGATACGACCCGCTCGCCTTCGCCATCGAGGAGTGCCATAAGCGGGGGATGGAGTGCCACGCTTGGTTCGTCACCTTCCCGCTCGGGAGCGATAAAAGCGTACGGGAGCAAGGAAAGCTATCCGTAACGCGAAAGAAACCGAGGCTTTGCAAGCGGCATAAGGGGGAGTGGTACTTGGATCCGGGCGTGCCGGAGACCACCGACTATATCCTGTCGTTGGTGCGTGAGATCGTGAGCGGCTACGATATCGACGGCATCCATTTCGACTATATCCGCTACCCGGAGCAGGCGGGGACGTTCCCGGACAAGAGCCAGTACCGGCGCTCCGGGCGGAAAAGCTCGCTGGCCGATTGGCGCCGGGAGAACATCAACCGGATGATGAGCCGTGTGTACGATTGCGTGAAGCGGCTGAAGCCTTGGGTGCAAGTGAGCAGCTCGCCGCTGGGGAAATACGGCCGCGTCGAGCGGATGCCCAACGCGGGCTGGACCGCCTACGAGAGCGTCTACCAAGACCCGAAGCGCTGGCTGCGCGAGGGCAAGCAGGATATGATCGTCCCCATGATGTATTATTTGCACGACCATTTCTTCCCTTTCGTGGACGATTGGGTGAAGGATAGCGGCGGGCGCCTCGTCGTGCCCGGCTTGGGCGCTTACCGGATGGAGCCGGACGAGGCGAACTGGGCCTTGACCGATATCACGGACCAAATCGACTACAGCCGTTATTTCGGCGGGGCTGGCTGCGCGTTCTTCCGCTGTGGCAACGTCCTCCGGAATCCGAAGGGGCTGTACGAGGAGTTGCGCGACCGTTACTACCGCTACCCGGCGCAATTGCCGTCGCTCGCGTGGCTGTGCGATTCGGTGCCGGCCGCGCCCGGCGAGGTACGTGTGGAACGCCTTGGGGGCGAGTTGCGCCTGAGCTGGGAGAAGCCGGCTCCGGACGCGGACGCGACCTATACGGTCTATTACTCCCTGACCGACTCGATCGACAGGAGCCTGGCCCGTTCCATCCTCGCGACCCGGATTCATGGCAACGAGCTTTACCTCCCCATCGACACGATGTGGGAGCGGGGCTACACGTTTACCGTGACCGCCTCCTCGCGCTATCGGATAGAGGGTCCGCCCGCTCGCGAGACGTATTATTATCAATCCAAATATATCAAATGAGTATGAATCTATTACCTGATTATAGCATGAACACGGATATTCCATTCGACCCCGCCCGGATACCGGCGTCGTTCGCCCGCTGTTTCCAAGGCGATTGCCCAAAGGCCGGCGCGTGCGTCCGCTTCCTGGCCGGGAAGCACGTCCCCGCGGGCAAGCTGAGCGGCCCCGCCGTCTATCCCACGGCCCGTCGCGGCGACGATTGCGAGCTGTACAAGCCCACGCGCGTCATCCGTGCCGCCTACGGCTTCACGGCCCTCTTCGCCGAGGTGAAACGGAAAGACGACACGCCCCTGCGCGACCGCCTCAAGGCTTACCTGGGCGGAAACACCACCTACTACCGTTATCATCACGGCGAGCGGCTGCTCACGCCCGAGCAGCAGGAGTGGATTCTCGCCCTCTTCCGCCGGAAAGGCTACACGGAGGGACTGCGCTTCGATGGCTATAAGGAATTGTACGATTTCGGCCAGGGTATATGACCACCGTCGGGGAGCGTGATTCCCACCGTTTGGGAGCGTGACTCCCACCGCCTGGGAGCGTCACTCCCAGCGTCTGGTAACGTCGCTCCCTGACGCTGGGAGCGAGACTACCAAAGCGTGGTAGTCATGTTGGTAGTCCGGTCGTTTCTCGCCCCGGGCTTCACGCGCCCCGGACGGATGGTAGGCGGCGTTTCATTTGATTATGTAGAAAGAAGGCTTTATCTTCGCGGCGGTTCCGGAGGAAAAGGGACGTGAATCGATAATTTCCGTAGGGAATGCAGCGTTTTTTTACGAATATACATCTTGAAAGTGTATGCCGCCCGCGCGAGGCGGCGTTCATGGCATAGCAGACTGAATGAATGAGCAACAACTGATAGAGGGTTGTCGGAAGGGAGACAGGCGGGCTCAAAAGGAGCTCTACGATACATATTCCCGCAAGATGATGGGAGTTTGCCTTCGTTACGTGGACGACAGGGAAACGGCTCGCGATTTGTTGCAGGATGGATTCGTGAAGGTCTTTACCGGCTTGGATTCCTACGCGGGAAGCGGCTCATTCGAGGGATGGATGCGGAGGATATTCGTGAATTGCGCGTTGGAATACCTGCGGAGGTCGGACGTGTTGCGCGAGGCGACCGACCTGGAGAATACGGCGGAGCTGATACATCCCGATAGCTCGGCGATCTCGGACTTATCGGCGGCGGAATTGATGCGGCTGGTGAGCGAGTTGCCTACCGGATTCCGTACCGTGTTCAATATGTTCGCGATAGAGGGGTACTCGCATAAGGAGATTGGCGAGATGTTGGGGATAACGGAAAGCACCTCGCGCTCCCAGTACACCCGGGCCAAGCAGTTGCTGCAACGCAGGATCAACGCTTTGTATTAAAGGAAAAGAGAAAATGAACGAGAACGAGCGAGATAAATGGGACGACGCGATCCGGTCGAGATTGAAGGATTTCGAGGCGGATACGACACCCGCCGATTGGGAGGCGATAGCCGGCCGACTGCCGGGGAAGGCCCCGGTGCCTTTGCGCCGGACGCGCCGTTATTGGACGGTCGCCGCGGCGATCGCCGCTTTATCTCTTTTGTCGGGAGGCATTTACTTTTACGAGCGAAAGGCCGGGGAAGCGATTCCCGCGCTTGCCTCGATTCCCGCCGGGCAAACGGCGGACGAGGGCAAGCTCGCGGAAGAGCCCGCCCGTCGGCCCGCGGAGCGAACCCCCTTGCTGGCTACCGCCGGCGAGCGGGGCGTGAAGGGAATAAGCGTAGCGAGAGCTCCCCGGGCGTTGGCTCGGGTGTCGCGAGGCGTAAGCCCGGACAGGGGCGTAACCATGCGGGCCGCCGTTCTCGCGGAAGGACGGGATACGTCGCTCGTTGCCGGGAATCGGCAAGCGGCCGAGGCGTCGCCCGCCTCGGCGGACCGGAAGGAGAGCGCCGCCACGCGGGGTCGTGCGCTGATAACGGAGGCCGCTCCGGTATCGTCCGCTGAGAACGTCAGCGGAAAAAAGCGCGGGAAGGTCCGTAAATGGGGCTTCGGCATGGGAGGCGGAGGCTTCTCTGTCGGGGCGGACAACATGGTGCCGCGATACGTGACGAACAGCGACGCGTTGCGCAGCGAGAACCTGATGGCGCTGAACGCCTTGGACGCGGCGATGGCTCCTCCCGCGGAGACGGATATCCGCCATCGGACGCCCATCGGGTTCGGGCTTTCGGTGAGTCGTTACCTGAACGACCGCTTCTCGTTGCAGACCGGCGTGACGTATTCTTACCTGCGCTCGGAGTGGAGCACGAACAATACGTATCACGTCGACAACGACCAGCGCCTGCATTTTATCGGCATCCCCTTGTCGCTGACCTATAAGATCGCGGAATGGAACCGGTTCCAATTCTATGCCTCGGCGGGCGGGATGACGGAGGTCAACGTAGCGGGCAAGCGGAAGATGAAGCTCTTCTCGGACGACGTGGAGATTCTCGCCCAGAGCGAGCGTGTGCGGATGAAGGAATGGCTCTGGTCGGTCAACGCCCGGATGGGTGTAAGTTACCCCATCATCCGCTTCGTCAGCGCGTTCGGCGAGGTGGGCGCGAGCTACTATTTCGACAACGGGAGCGATATCGAGACGATACACTCGGAGAAACCGTTCAACGTGAGCTTGCAGTTCGGCTTCCGTTTCGGGTTCTGAGGAAACAAGGAATGAGTGATATATATAAATAGAATAAGTAATATTAAAAACACAGACGTAAAAATGAAAGCATGTAAATGGATGGGAGCGGTAGCCGCCGCTACCTTGTTGTTGACCTCTTGTTTGGGGGAAGGTGATAATAGTTTCTCGGGCTCGGGCTTCGGCGTGGCGGGCATCTCCGAGACGAACTACCAACCGATTCTGTACACCGCCGTAGGCCCGATGTACTCGTCGGCGACAGCCGCGTTGACGCCCGGCACGTGTTGGTTGGTCTCTTACAGCGTGGATTTGAATTCTCCGGAGAACACGAGCACCAGCACCAGCGGGGCGTATTACGCCACGATCAGCCAGATGCAGGAGATAGAGACGGGAGCCGTCTACTATTCGTCTCGCGACACGGCGGCTTTGATGCCGAACGAGATTGCCTTATCGAACGCCGGATTGGCGGGAGGCGAGCCGGCGGCCTCGTACATCGACGGCCATTTGTTCCTGGGCGCCGCCCTTAATGCCTATAACAACCAAATCAATAATTTCAGCCTGTATTGGAACCAGGCCGATTCCGCCGTGGTGGAGGATAATATATCGACTTATAGCCTTTATTTGCGCGCCGTGAAACAATCGGACGGCACGGGTTCTACCGCCTCGGCGAAGACCGAGTTCCGCGCCTTCGACTTAGGTTCTACCATCGAGTCGATCGCCCGTAAGGAGGGCAAGGATGGTGCCGAGAGCTTCTACTTGAAGATTCATTACATCAGCGAGATTAACGAGAAAGATAGCACGGACCTGACGTGGAGCTCATTCCGGGTAGCGTGCGCGGCGATGGATCCGGATAGCGAGAATTAATCGCGGGAGTCCAGCGTTTTAGAAAGGGAGGATGTGCCGGAAAGAGGAATCGGCGCATCCTCCTTTTTTATTTTCCGATGACGCGCTTCCGGCGGAAGCGACGCCGCCGGGCATTCCGCGGGGGGATTTCGTCTCCGAAATAGGGAGGAATCCGCGCCGAAATATTATCTTTGCCCCGACAAAAAACGACTACGACGAAATGAGGCGCGCATTTGTATTGTGTTTGATCGCGATGATGGCGATTATGGGACTATCGACCTCTTGCCTGAAAGAGTTCGACAGTGTGTACAGCCCCGGGCTGACGGCGGCCGTCTGCCGCGAGCTGGAGGTGGACAGCACCCTGTTCGAGGGGGACAGCGTGGTGATGATGGCTACGACGCGCTTCGGCTGGGTCTACGAGGAGGGGTTAAGCGCCTATTCCAACGGGAAATGCCTGTTGCTCGATTTCACGTACGACCCCAACCTGCCGGAGAACGAGGGAGCGGAGGGAAAAGGTTACTATACGGTAACGATACGGAACGAGGTGTCGGTGCCCCAATCCTCCGCACGGACTCCCCTGACCGCTACCGACCGCCTGCTGACTAACGAGCAGCCCGTCGCTTACGCGGTGAGTCCGGTGGATACTGCCTTGTTCATGCGCTTGGACGATTTCCTTTTCATTCCGTCCGTTTGCCTGACCACGAGCGGGCAGACGCTGAATTGGGAGCTGACTTACGACCCTGACCAGCAGGCGACCGTGGAGGACCGGCGGACCATTTACGCCCTTTATCTGCGGGCGACGGCTACGACCGGCCGGGCGGAGGACGCTACGGAAACGCTCGTGAGCGAGATCAACGCGTTCGACTTGTCCGGTTTCATCGACGATATACAGGCGCGGGGCGGTCGCGAGGCGGATACGTATATACAGATTCACTATATCAATCAAATCAATCCAATGGATAGCGCCCAGTTCGCGTGGGGCGTGACGGATCCATTGTCCATAAATTGAGAATATATGAGTACACGTGTTTTATCCGGTATATTCATCGGCGTATTAGTTTTCTTGGCCGCCTGCATGGGCGATCCGGCGGGTACGGTTAATTACCATCGGGTAGGTGTCGTGCGGGAGAATCCCATGCGGTGCATTTATACGACCGACGACCAAGGGAATATCTTTATCGTCTCGTCCGCCGATTTCGAGAACCGTTCCGATGCGCGTGATGGCGATTGCTGCCTGGTCGACTTCAAGACCAATTTCAGCGAGACGCTGGCCGAGGGTGTCTACGATGCCGAGATTTACCAATACGATTCCGTGGCCGTTTGGCCGGTGCACGCGGAGTTGACCGATACGACGGTCGTCTTGGAGGACGAGCGGCTGGTGACGCTGGACTTCAAGAAAAGCGTCTACCTGGAAGGGCATTTCTTCCTGCAGGCCCGCCATACGAACCATCAAGAGGACCAAAAGGATATCTACCATTTATCCTACGATCCGGAGCGGCCTGCCGAGGAGAACGAGAAGGGCGAGTCCATCTACGACCTTTATCTGCGGGTGACGTGGGAGCCCGGTACCGGCGACTCGACAAGTTGGGTCAGTACGACAGCCTTCACGATCGACTCTTTCCTGGAACATACCCGGGCGATCGAGAGCGGGAAAGGGAAGGATCGCGTGAACTTCCGCATCAACTACGCGGATAGTTTCAACGCGGATACGACGGCTTGCGTCTGGGCGGCTACGGATGTATTTACGTTGCGTTTTACGAATTAAATATATACTTTTGCTATTCAAAAGTGGACGAAGATGTATAAGGAGATCATAAAATGGGTGGTTGCGATTATTTCCCAACCGACAAAAGCGTGGGCCGTGTTGGCGAAAAAGGAGGTGAAGCAAGAGGAGTTCCTGTCCCGGTTCGTATATCCCTTGATCGGGTTGATGACGGCGGCCGCGTTCATAGGCGTGCTGTTCACACGCAAGGAATTTGATTTGCAGTTGGCGTTGAAATCCTCGATCCGGACGTTGGTGTCGGCGTTCGGCGGGTTCTACGTGGGTGCCTACCTGATGAACGAGCTGTGGCAAGGCCTCTTCAAGCGGAAGAAGGACATGGATTTGTGGATGCGTTTCATTGGTTACTCCTCTTCCTTGATGTTCGCCTTGAATATCGTCCTGACCTTGTTGCCCGAGTTCTTCTTCTTGCAAATATTTGTAGCGTATACGTTCTACATCATTTGGGAGGGAGCGGGTCCTTATATGGGGGTGGAGGAGAAAATCCGCCTGAAATTTGTCGCCATTACGACGGTCGTGACCTTGCTGGCTCCGGCGGCCATCCAGTTCGCACTCTCCTTATTGATGCCGGGTATGAGTTTTTGACGCATGATATAAGATGAAAGAGAAAATTAGCAATAACGTACAAATCAAGAATAAACGGGCGACTTTCGATTACGAGCTGCTCGACACCTTCACCGCCGGTATCGTGTTGACCGGTACGGAGATTAAATCAATCCGGTTAGGAAAAGCGAGTTTGGTGGATACGTTCTGTATCGTGGAGAAAGGCGAGCTGTGGGTGAAGAATATGTACATCGCCGAGTATTTCTACGGTACGTACAATAATCATAACACGCGGCGGGATCGCAAGTTGCTGCTCACCAAGAAAGAGTTGCGCAAGATCGAGAGCGCTGTCCGGGCGAGCGGTTTTACCATCGTGCCGACGCGGTTATTTATTAACGAGAAAGGCTTGGCGAAACTCATTATCGCCATCGCGCGTGGTAAGAAGGAGTACGATAAGCGCGATGCTATCCGCGAGCGTGATGACCGGCGCGAGATGGACCGGATGTTCAAGCGGTAAATCTTTTTGATACGAGAAAGAGAGGACAATTATGGATAAGGAACGATTCTTACGTCTCCTGAGCGAGCGTATATTGATATTGGATGGTGGCATGGGGACCATGATCCAGGGGTTCAACCTTGGCGAGGAGGATTATCGGGGCGATCGCTTCGCCGATTTTCCCGGGCAACTCAAAGGCAACAACGACTTGCTGTGCCTGACCCGTCCGGATGTGATCCGGTCGATCCATCGCCAATACCTGGATGCCGGGGCTGATATTTTCACGACCAACACCTTCAACGCGAACGCGATCTCGATGGCGGATTACGGCATGGAGCGTTACGTGAGCGAGATCAACCTTGCCGCCGGTCGTTTGGCGAGGGAGTTGGCGGACTCGTATATGGCAGAGCATCCGGGGCGTACGGTGCTCGTGGCAGGCTCGGTCGGGCCTACGAATAAGACGGCATCCATGAGCCCCGACGTGAACGATCCCGCTTACCGGGCCGTGACTTACAAGGATTTATTCGCCGCTTACGAGGAACAGATAACGGCGTTGGTGGAGAGCGGCGTGGATATCATCCTGTTCGAGACCACGTTCGATACGCTGAACGCGAAAGCGGGATTGGAGGCGGCGGCTACCGTCTTGGAGAAGAAAGGGAAGTCGTTGCCGGTGATGTTGTCGTTGACTTTATCCGCGCAAGGAGGCCGCACGTTCTCCGGGCAGACCTTACGGGCTTTCCTGGCTTCCATCCAGCACGCCAATATCGTCTCGGTCGGGTTGAATTGTTCCTTCGGGGCCGCCGATATGAAACCTTACTTGCGGGAGTTGGCCCGATACGCCCCTTTTTACATCAGCGCTTATCCCAACGCCGGATTGCCCAATAGCTTTGGCGCTTATGACGAGACGCCGGACACGATGGCGCGGCATATTCAGTCATTCATCGACGAGGGTTTGGTGAATGTGATTGGTGGCTGCTGTGGTACGACGCCGGCGCATATCGCACGGTATCCGGTGTTGGTCAAGGGAGCGCGGCCGCATGTCCCGGCTCCGCGGCCGGATTGCCTGTGGTTGTCCGGATTGGATGTGTTGGAGGTAAAGCCGGAGAATAACTTCGTGAATATCGGCGAGCGTTGCAACGTGGCGGGCTCCCGGAAATTCTTACGTTTGATAAAGGAGCGAAAATACGACGAGGCCTTGAGCATCGCCCGCAAACAAGTGGAGGATGGAGCCCAGGTACTTGATATCAATATGGACGATGGTATGCTGGACGCTGTCCAAGAAATGCGGACATTCCTGAACTTAATCGCCTCCGAGCCGGATATAGCCCGTGTCCCTGTCATGATCGATTCCTCCAAGTGGGAAGTAATCGAGGAGGGGCTGATGTGCGTACAAGGAAAAAGCATCGTCAATTCCATCTCGTTGAAAGAGGGTGAGGATGTTTTCTTGCGCCATGCGGAGCGTATCAAGCGGTTGGGCGCCGCGACGGTGGTCATGGCTTTCGACGAGAAAGGGCAGGCGGACACGTATGAGCGAAAGATCGAGATTTGCGGGCGGGCTTATCATTTGCTGACAGAGAAAGTCGGATTGAATCCTCAGGATATTATCTTCGACCCCAATGTATTGGCGATCGCTACGGGTATCGAGGAACACGATGGTTATGCGTTGGCGTTTATCCGTGCCGTGGAATGGATAAAGAAGAACCTGCCGGGCGCGAAAGTGAGCGGGGGCGTAAGCAACTTGTCGTTCGCTTTCCGGGGGAATAATTATGTGCGCGAGGCGATGCATTCCGTCTTTTTGTATCATGCCATCCAAAAGGGCATGGATATGGGTATCGTGAATCCTTCTACTTCCGTGCTTTACGAGGATATCGAGCCGGGGTTCCGTGCGTTGTTGGAGGATGTGGTTTTGGCTCGTCGCCCGGAAGCGTCCGAGGAGTTGATCGCTTATGCCCAGCGGGTGCATACCCAAGCTTCGGGGCAAGAGGCCGGGAAGCACGAGGCTTGGCGGGAGTTGCCCGTTGACGGACGGTTGGAATATGCCTTGGTGAAAGGTATCGGTGAATACTTGGAGGAGGATTTGCGGGAAGCCTCGCGGGTTTATCCGCATGCGGTGGATATCATCGACGGCCCGCTGATGAGCGGGATGAACCAGGTGGGCGAGTTGTTCGGCGCGGGTAAGATGTTCTTGCCGCAAGTGGTGAAGACGGCTCGAACGATGAAAAAAGCCGTGGCGATATTGCGTCCCGCGATCGAGGCGGAGAAGCGGGCGTCCGGATCGGCGAGCGCGGGGAAAGTGTTGTTCGCTACCGTGAAGGGCGACGTGCATGATATCGGGAAGAATATTGTCGCCATCGTATTGTCGTGCAACAACTACGAGGTGATTGATTTGGGCGTGATGGTACCGGCGGATGTCATCGTGCGGAAAGCGATCGAGGAGCGGCCGGATGTGGTATGTTTATCGGGATTGATCACTCCCTCGTTGGAAGAGATGGCCCATGTGGCGGACGAGATGCGAAGAGCGGGATTGACGATTCCTATCATGGTGGGAGGGGCTACGACCTCCAAGTTGCATACCGCCGTGAAGATCGCCCCTCGTTACGACGGACCGGTGATCCACGTAGCGGATGCGTCCCAGAATCCATTGGTCGCCGCCAAGTTATTGAACCCCGGTTTGCGTGAGGGATATATCCAGGAGGTACGGGAGGAGCAAGAGGCTTTGCGTGCGTCTTTGGCGCGGAAGAGCGCCCCGATGGTTTCGCTGTCGGAAGCCCGGAAGCGGCCGGCCGTGGTAGACTGGAAAACGTATCAGCCTGCGGTTCCACCTTGCGTAGGAGAGGCTGTCGCTGTCTCGATTCCATTGGAAACATTGATGCCTTATATCAATTGGATATACTTCTTCAACGCATGGAAAATGCCGGGGCATTTCGCCGAGATCGCCCGGCTGCACGCATGCGACGCTTGTCGCTCTTCCTGGGTAGCGGCGTGTCCGGAGCGGGAACGCGGGAAAGCGAAGGAGGCGCTCCGTTTATACGAGGACGCCATGAGGTTGTTGCGTAGCTGGGAGGACGAGAAGGTCGATGGTTGCCAAGCGATTTATGGATTCTTCGAGGCGAATAGCGAGGGCGATACGATCCGGATAAACGGTGCGGCGTGGCCAATGCTACGCCAGCAAGTCCGGAATGAGGAGAATCAATATAAGAGCCTGGCCGATTTTGTCCTGCCGGCTTCCGAGGGACGGACGGACTATGTGGGAGCTTTCGCGGTTACTGCGGGTGCCGCCTTGGAGAACCGTAAAGAGGCTTTCCAACGGGAAGGCGATAGCTACAACGCGATGCTGGCGCAGACTTTGATGGACCGCTTGGCGGAAGCCGCCTCGGAATACCTGCACGAGCGGGTACGGAAAGAATACTGGGGCTATGCCGCGGAAGAATCGCTCACCACAGAAGAGTTGTTCAAGGCAAGGTATCAAGGTATCCGGCCGGCGATTGGTTATCCTTCGTTGCCGGATCAACTATTGAACCATGCGTTAAATCGGTTGCTGGATATGTCCCGGATTGGCGTGACGCTGACCGAGAACGGTGCTATGTCGCCCGCTTCTACCGTGAGTGGATTGTATATCGCGCATCCCGTGGCTCACTATTTCCGGATAGGCTCGATAGGAGAGGATCAGCTCAGGGACTATGCTACCCGCCGGGGAATGACGGAGGAGCGGATGAGAGAGGTGCTACGGATGGATTGATGAGTTACGAATGACGAGTTACGAATGACGAGTTACGAATGACGAGTTACGGAGATGGGTAATCATTTTATCTACCATGATTTAGGACGGATCGCCTACGCCGATGCGTTGGAGCGACAAACCTCCGCTTTCGAGGCGTTGTTGGAAGCCAAGAGGGATGGAAGAAGCGGGGAGAGCCAATTGCTTTTTTGCGAGCATGAGCCGGTCTTTACGATCGGGAAGAGCGGGAAAGATGCGAACCTGCTGGTTCCGGAAGGATTGTTGCGGGTGCGGGGCATCTCTTATTTTCACATCAACCGGGGCGGTGACATCACGTATCACGGTCCGGGGCAAATCACGGGCTATCCCATCTTCGATTTGGAATGCTGGCGCATGGGGCTGCGGCGCTATATCGAGACCTTGGAAGAGGTCGTGATCCGTTTCCTCGCCCTTTATGGATTGAAGGGAGAACGCTTGGCGGGCGCTACCGGCGTATGGCTCGAACCCGATACGCCGAGGGCCCGCAAGATTTGCGCCATCGGCGTGAAGAGCAGCCGCTTCGTTACCATGCATGGTTTCGCCTTGAATATCAATACGGACTTGTCTTATTTCTCCCTGATCAATCCTTGCGGATTCGTCGATAAAGGAGTCACCTCCTTGGCGCGCGAATTGGGAGGGCCGCAGGACTTCCAGCGAGCCAAGGACCACCTGCGCACGCTCTTCGAGGAACTGTTTCCCTAAGACGCGAGAAAGTCACGTAGGTGCGATGCCCCATGCACATATGTGTCTTCGCCCACGCACGTATGTTAAAATGCCCACGCACGTATGTGACTTTGCTTCTTCAGGAAATAAACCTTATATTTGCCGATGATTATAAAGACAATACTTCGGTGAATTTTTACCGATAAATTTAAATTAAATAATAGAATCGGCATTGACCGGTTCAAAAACATATTAAAGAGGTCATTGAAATACTGTCAAGAATGAATCGTCAAGAAGTATAAAATGGATGCTAAATATATGCTAAACGGCTGAAAATAAAGAAGAAAAGTATTTTATAATTCGATGATTATTAGTAAATTAGAAGTGTCTCGCTACTTTTAATTAGGGCTAAAGAATCACTCCTTATGCAATACCAATCCGAGTGCAGGAATGCTCTCGAATCGGTTGTGAATATAAGCAAATCTTTTCAGAAAGTATTCATGGATGCAATAAAATTATTTATGGCTATACCTGACCGCTTCAATTTCCTGCAAATGGGACGATATGGACGTTTCTAGGAACAGACATACCGCAACAATTTTGAGAACGACCGCTTTGACTGTTTTTCCTTCAATGAGGCCATAATCAGGGGACACCTTAAAGGCCGTCGCAAGGCGATAGCCATTGATCCGTCTTTTATTCCAAAGTTGAGTGGTAAAACGCCGTGGATTGGCTATTTCTGGTCCGGTTGTGCCGGTGAATACAGGTGCAGACTGGAAATAACGGGTATCGGGGTTATAGACGTTGACAACCATGAGTGTATGACTTTGGGTTCTGTGCAGACACCAGATAGCGTAACGTTAGAAAGTCTGGAGAAGAACCTTGTGGATTGGTACAGTGCTTATCTGATCTGCAAACAGGAACATCTGAAAAGGATTTCCAACATTGTCGTATGTGACGCTTTCTTTTCAAAGTCAACTTTCATCAAGCCATTGTGCGACAATGGATTCAACGTGATAAGCCGTTTCAGAAATGATGACGTGCTGTTTTATCCGACTTTGGAAAAAGGGACTGGCAAACGTGGGCGGCCCAAATTGTATGACGGAAAGATTGACTTTGAAAATCTGGACATCACGAGGTGTACCGGATACAAAGTGGGCAAGGGCAGGCTTTACGGGCTGAAGGCATACTCCAAAGCCCTCAAACGTTTTGTGAACCTGGCTGTATGGTATTCTTTGGATACAGGACAAATAAGTGGCAGCTGTATTTCTCTATGGACGGAATGTAGGATGCAAAGGAGGTTCTGGACTTTTACAGGACACGTTTCCAGATAGAATTCTGCTTTCGCGATGCCAAGCAACATGCCGGGATAACAAACTGTCAGTCCACCGAATTCAGAAAACTAGCATTTCACTTTAACGCATCACTCGCTGCGATAAACCTCGCCAAGGCCGCTTGTAAGAATATGGGAATGATATATTCCATATCCTCATGCAAGTCGGTCATACACAATACTTACATGCTTGAACGATTTATTTGCGTGTCCGGGATCGAACCGGACACGCCTTTAATTGACAAACTTTTCAAAGAACTCATTTTATTTACGGCCAAAGCCGCTTAGGTTTAGCGAATTTTTAACGAATTATTATTAATAATAAGTTAATACTCTTGTGATTGTCAATTCTACGTCTTCGTTTTCCACATTTGTATATATAGCTTTTGTCCAATTACCTTGTGGGTCTTTTTTCGGATATTGGATACGATACACATTATCAGCTTATCCAATTCCTCCGTATGGATAACCTGTATTTCTGAAAGGGGCATCGGGACAAACGACTTGAAAGCCGCTTCTCCCGACAAATGTTTACGATAACTCCTCATGCCAATTTCTCCTTTAACTTTTGAAGTGTCACGGCAATATCACCCGCCAGCCCGATGGATTTATGCGCAATCTCATTGGGAATGTAAAGTTCTTGCGCAAGATTCAGCGTGATATACACGGCTTGCGGTTCACGTGCCGCCAGTTGCATCAGCGGCAGCTTTATCAGATGGTTTCGGCTGCCTATGCCCAGTTCGAGAATGGCGAGCCGCTTGCCGTGATAACGATTGAGAAAAGCATTGGCTTCTTGACCCTTGTCTTGCATCGGGCGGTTATGCAGCATATCCTCGAAAGTGCCTTCCACTTCGAACACCTTGCCGGGTGCGAAGCCGGACAGTTCCAGATGCGTGTCGGCATTGGAGGTAAGAATGAAGTAGTCCTTATCGCCGGCTACGGCAAGCAGGTCTTTCATTACTTGCGAGGGACGGTAATTTGTTACCCAATGCTGTACCAAACGGTTCAGGAACTCCTGACGGTCTTTCTCGTTCGGGTAGGGATAAAAACATCCTTCAATGACACTGCGTATGCCGTATTTCTGTTGGATGTCGCCGAACTGGCGGCGGAACATCTCGTTATTGGCGAAAATGTGATAACCCTCGGCGATGGACAATCCGTTGCTTGCGCCGATGAGCAAGGCATCGGCATCCTTGATGGCTTGGGCGGCTTGTTGTATCTTATCCATTTTCATTCAATCGGTTTCCAATAAATATAAGTCATATAATCCGCATCGGGAGTAGAATAGTGCCGGTCGCGATACTCAGATGCCAATGAGAATCCATGTGTCGGATAATAGTCGTGGTCGCAAGATGTGTCTGTCCATAGGAATGCACGTTTAAAACCTTTCTCCTTGAACTCTTGCGTGATAGTTTGCAAGAGTTGCTTGCCGCAACCTTTCTGTATGCTGACAAAGAGGGAAAGTTTGGCATCCTCGTCGGTCATTTCCGCGATAGTGCTTCGGTCTGCTTCGTCCATATAATCATTGAGCCTTTCCAACAACTCACTTTCTTGTCGGGACATTGTGGCGCATTGTTCCTTTACCC
>DXEN01000038.1 GCA_019114945.1 Candidatus Parabacteroides intestinigallinarum
CGCTTTCAGCACGTAGGCAAGCCCGTTGTCTTTTGTTTGGTTGGCAAGGGTCACGGCAAACATATCCGATGACGTATTTGAGCCTTTAAGATTGGAATACCAAGCGTTGACAGATGAAAAGTTCGTAGTATGCCACCACAGATACTCAGTATGAGTAGCGATTTGCCCGTTATTAGACAACGAGCATTTTGTTTCCGCATCATTCCCTCCTCCCGATACTTTTACGATTATCATATCGCCGGTTCGCTCGTTCCAAGCACTTCCCATGCCATCGGATGTTTCCGTTACGCGGGTCTGCGGCAAGGCCTCCGCGACCTGCACGGCGGAGAAGGTGATGGGGTACGCCCCTTCGGGCAACGCCGTCGGCTGCTCCGCCAGTTCGTCTTGCGTACAGGCGGCAAGGGCGAACGCGGCCAGGCATAGTAATAAGGTATGTTTCATGTCGCTCATATTTAGTTCCCTTTTTATGAGCGGACTTTGAAAGGGATGTGTGGGGGAAATGAATTATTCCAATGGATAAAGATTGTTCTTTACCAAATCATAGAAGGCGGCAACGAGTTGTCGGACATGTGGATTGTCCCGATGTATGTACAAGGATACATATAGCATATAGTCATCCGTGGCCGATGAGGCATCGTATTTTTGTATGCTTCCATCGTTATATTGCATAAACCAGCGCGAGAACAACATTTCCCGTTTCTTCTCCTTCCCGTCGAGGTTGTCGCATATCATAATCATGGCATTCTCATTGTGCCTGAAAAACTGCTGCAAGATATGGATGATAGTCAGTGCGATGCGCCTGTCCATGGGATGGGGAGTATCTTCCTCCGGCTCGATGTTGAACGTATAGACGTTGGCAAAGGCCGGATGATAACAGGAATAATCAAGAAAATAGGCATGGTAAGTGATGCCATGCCTTGTTGTGAAAGAGTAGGTCAAATCCGCTTCTTCCGCGATCTTATAAGGGAGTAGCGAATTTGATTCCACGTTGTTTAGCCAGTTTTGTCAAGTCTTCGCCTTTCTGAATGCAACGGCGAATGACCCGCTTGTCCTCCAACATACGCTGGAAGATGTTTGCCTTTTCCTTTATCACATTCTTCTGATTCATAAGCTTATATTTTATCCTATGGGCAAAGGTAATACTTTTCCTGAAGAAATCCGTCTTTTCTCCACACAAATCTTTCAAAGAACGCTCTTGTTATTAATTTATTCGCGCCATCGGCGGCCGCGATGCCGCCCGATCGCCATATAGTATATGCAGCGTATCTCCGTGCTTACGCTCGCGGCACGGGATGGCTTGGGATGGGTTTACATTTCGGCATCGCCGCTTCCGGTAGAGCCACTTGCCCACGGTGTGATGGTGCATCCGCTAACTACAAGCCCGCTCTTTTTCACCGTGATGGTGTAGGTGTATGTATAACCGGCTTGGAGGTTCGGATTGATGGCATCGCTGTTGGAATAGGTCTGTCCGTCGATGCCAACTTTCACATTCAGAGCCTTGTTAGTGAGGTCTTGCGGCAACAGGATGAGGGAGTAAGTGCGTGTGGTTGCGGCATCCGTGTATTTGCAACCGCTGATGTCCCAGCTATCCAACGGTTCTCCGGTGAGGGCTGTCGTTCCGTCCGTCACGTTGAACGTTCCTTCGTGTATCAGTCCGCCGAGGTTGAACGAGCAGCCAAAAATATCATCGGGTTCAAATCCGTCAGTTTCAGATGTTTGGAACACCACGTTCAGTTGCGCCATCTTGTGGTGGAAAGAGTGGTCGTCGGTAAAACTCACGGTGCTGCTCGCACGGCTTGCCTCCGCTCCTTCGGCAAAGAGGAAGTCTATTTTCTCTTGGTCGGTGGCCGTGTTCATGTTATCCGTCTTCACATCCACTTTGCCGTTATTGCCGGGCAAGGTCTCGTTGTCGTCACTCGGCTGGTAAGGCGCGTACGCGGCGAATGTCACGGTCTCGTTGGCGTCTTGGAAGAAGATGCCTTCGCCCGTCGTGGCGGTAAACTCAGCCGTCGCGCCTGTGCTGGTCGTGGTGTAAAGTACGTTCTTGTACAAGGTCTCCATGTCGCTGGTAGGAGCGTCCTTCACCCATACGCCAATCTGGTCGGCGTTCCAGTTCGTGCCGATGGCGCGTGTCGTGGGCGCGCTGAGTCCTGCCGTGATGCGTGCCGCTACGGGGCCGTCCGTCATCTCCATGTTCTCGTCGTTGCTACAAGCGGCCAGCGTCAACGCGGCTGCCGCCATGATGTAAAATCTCTGCTTCATATTTTCTTGTGTTAGGAAATTATATTCATTTGTTTCTTACCCACGCTATTGTCATGTCGCGCTTCCGCTGCCACCACCGCCGGGAAGCCAGTCGGTGATGGTCGAGGAAATATCGATAACTACTTCCGGCTCCGGTTCAGGCTCGGGCGTTGGCTCCGGGTCTGGGTCCGGTGTTGGCTCCGGCTCGGGGATATCGATTGTATTCTCCAAGGAGACGGGCGCCAGGTGGGCGAAGTCCGCCAGGGCCTCGCTCAGGTCGACACGGCGGGCGAGCGTCCGCCCGTCCGCCAGCGTGATGCTCGCCTCCAGCCATTGCCGGTCGTCCCGCGTGATGCCGAACGAGCGCGAGCGCAGACGGACACCCTCGCCGCCCGCCAGCGTGTCGCACACCATCGCCGTCAGGTCGTCGTCCGCGGCACGCAGGGGCGTCACCTCCACCGGCTCGCCGTCGGGCAGGCGGATGGCGGTAATCAGTCCGGAGAGCGTCGCCTCCATCCGGGCGACTTTGGCGGGCTTCGAGAAACGTAATGTCAACGTGATAGGATGCACTAAGCGGCGCATCGCGATGGTAACATCCGCCGTATCGCCTGTGGCGACCGTCACGGTGGTATCCGCCGCGAAGAGGTAACCGGGCAGGGCGGTCAACTGTCCGTCCTCGGTCCGGTCGATGGTAGCCACGGAGTCCGCGCCGAGGGTGATACCCTCCGGCTTGTTGTACGCCAAGAGGGCATAAGGTCCCTCGGCGATGGAGTCGCTATACATATATAATATACGTGCGTCGGCGGTGAGGCTTTCCTCGCCTATCCGCAGGCGGTACGTGCCGGGGATGGTCGCCTCCGCCAACGCCTCCGACCAGTCCGCCCGGATCGCGAGGCAGCGCAAGGTGGTAGTATCGGCAGGCGCAGGCTCCGGTGTGGGCTCGGGTTCGGGCGTAGGCCGCACCGGCACGTCGGGCAATGGCTCGTCGTCGTCGCCACACGCCGGGGCGAGGCAGAGCGCCGCACCCAGCAAGATGCCGCCTATCCATAACCGCGAGCGGCCTACTATGTTGCCGAATGTTAAACGGAGGGGGGGGTAAAATCAAGATGCCCGGCGGGCGACTGCCCGCGGGTTCCCGCATAGGGAAGCGTATGTCCTACGTCTTGTCTTCTCATACTTGTTTTGAATCGTTATCGGCCGTAAAAGTAAGAATAAAATATTAATTATCAATCGTTGACAGTCAGTAATTATTATAAAGGTAGCGCTTGATGCTTTTCTTCGGGGTTTTCTCGAACTCCGTCGGGTAAAGCTGGAGCGCGGCGATCGCCTCGTAGGGCGCCAGGAGCTTATTCAGCTCAATCCGGTTTTGCTCCATGATAACCGGCAAGTCGTTGTGCGACACGCCGGTGCTGTCCACCGTGTCGTAGTCCGGATAAACCAGCCCTATCAACTTCCCGTTCTTCTCGATTACCAGGCTCTCCATCACGAAAGGCAGGTTGTTCAGCTTCGACTCTATCTCCTCCGGGTAGATGTTCTGCCCGCTCGGACCCAGTATCATCGTCTTGCTCCGTCCGCGTATATAGATGCGGTTGTCGTGGTCGATCGTGCCCAGGTCGCCGGTCCGCAGCCAGCCATCGTCCGTGAAAGCGTCGCGGGTGGCCGCGTCGTTCTTATAATACCCTTTCATCACATTCTCGCCTTTCACCTGTATCTCTCCTACCTTATTATAAGGATCCTCCGAGTCGATGCGCACGTTCATGATTCCCCGCAGGATCTGCCCGCACGAGCCAGGTACGAAATCCGTATGGTGGTCGTAGCTGATTAACGGGCCACACTCCGTCATGCCATACCCGATAGTAAACGGGAACTTGATCTTGTACAGGAAATCCGTCACCTCTTGGTTCATGGCAGCCCCGCCAACGATCACCTCCCGGAAACGCCCGCCCAGTGCGTCGACCAAGCGCTTGCGTATCTGCGCATAAATGCGGGAATCCAGCAGCGGGATGTTCAATGCCAGTCGGAGCGTCCGCTTGCTCAGCTGGGGAAGAATCATCTTCTTGTAGATTTTCTCCAAAATCAAGGGTACCATCAGGATCAGGTTGGGCTTCACCTCCTCGAACGCCTTCAGCAAGATCTTGGGCGAAGGCGTCTTCCCCAGCAAGTAGACGTGCACGCCGAAAGCCATAGGCACCAATAGGTTGAAAGCGCAACTGTAAGCGTGCGCCAAGGGGAGGAAGCAAAGCTCCCGCTCGCCGCGGAACAAGAGATCCAACGTACGGGCGTAGGTGACGTTGCCCGCCAAGTTGTTGCCGGTCAGCATCACTCCCTTGCTGAATCCGCTCGTGCCCGAGGTATAATTGATTTCCACGATCTTATCATTATCCAGCTCGGCGTATTGTATATCCTCCTTCGTGAATCCGTCCGGGTAGCGTTCCGCCATCCGCTCGTCCAGCGACTTCATCAGTTTCTGGATATTCTCGCCATCCCGTTGGTGCAGGCACCGGAAATCAGAAAGCGAGAACACACCCCTCACCTCCTCGATCCGGTCTTCCTCCAAGGAATCCCATACGCGGTCGCTGACAAACAAGAACACCGCTTCCGAGTGGTTGATGATGTGGTGGATGTCGTTCGGATTGAAATCTTGCAGGATGGGAACGACAATCGCTCCATACGTTATGATCGCCATATACGCGATGCACCACCGCGCGTTGTCCTTCCCGACCAACGCGATCCTGTCGCCCCGCCTCACTTGGCACTCCTGGAACAGGAAATGAATACGTGCGATCTCGGTCGCCATCTCGCCAAACGTGAAGCTATTGTGCTTCCCATAATCCGTCAATGCCGGCAAGGACCAGTTTTCCTTGAAACTCTCCTCGTATATCTTGATGAAGTTTTCTTTTATCATAACGTGTCGCTTAGTGATAGGGAACAAAAGTAAACAATTTAAAAGAGATGCCCAATAGCTATGCTTAGAAAGTTCGCCCCGAATTTCGTACCTTCGCGGGGACAGTTAATCACGAATGTATGAAAACATTATTAGATGTACACACACATACGATAGCCAGCGGGCACGCATTCAGCACCTTGCAGGAGATGGCGGCCATGGCGGCCGAGAAAGGGCTTCAATTATTAGGCATCACGGAACACGCGCCCGGCATACCGGGTACGTGCGCCACGATTTATTTCCGCAACCTGCACGTGGTTCCCCGCCAGATGTACGGCGTGGAGCTTCTGCTGGGAGCGGAATTGAATATCACCGACTATAAAGGCTCGGTCGACCTGAGCAAGAAATACCTCGATATGTTGGACATCAAGATCGCGGGCATCCACTCGCTCTGCTATAAGCCGGGCACGGTGGAGGAAAACACGTCGGCGATAATCGGGGCGATCCGGAACCCGCGTATCCATATCATCAGCCATCCGGGAGATGGCACGGCGCAAGTGGATTTCGAGCCGATCGTATTGGCTTCCAAGGAGCATCGCACGTTATTGGAAATCAACAACAGCTCGCTCAAACCGATTCGCGGGAAAATACATGCCCGCGAGAATAATCTGGCCATCTTGCGGTTATGTAAGAAGTACGAGGTTCCCGTCATCTTGGGAAGCGACGCGCATATATCGTTCGATATCGCCCGCTACGATTATATATATGAGTTGCTACGGGAGACCGAATTTCCCGAGGAATTAATCTGGAACGATAACGTGGAGCGGTTCAAACGCTTTATCCAAAGCAAGAATGAATCCGCTATGCCCCGGTAAATCCTTCGCTATGTATTGGTTGCATCCTACTTTTGTACTCTCGTCGGGCGTTCCTTTCCTCTGCGGCTGGATGGCGGATCGGTTATTGGGCGATCCGGAGCGATGGCCCCATCCGGTAGTCTGGTTCGGGAAAGCGATCGCCGCTGGGGAAAGGAAGCTGAACCAAGGCGCTCATCGGGTATGGAAAGGCGGCGCGATGGCGGTCGCGCTTATCGGCTGCGTCTATTTGCTTTGCGTCGGGTTCCTCGGAGGGGCGAGGCTGCTCAGTCTTTGGCTCGAAAGCATACTCATGGCGGTGGGCGTTTTTTATTGTCTCTGCGGAAAGACCTTGCGCGAGGAAGTGAGAGCGGTGTTCGAGGCCGTAGAACGAAGTACGGACGAAGGGCGTCGGCAAGTGGCCCGTATCGTAGGTCGGGACACCTCACGCTTATCGCCTCACGAAATCCGGACCGCGGCTCTGGAGACACTGGCGGAAAACTTGAGCGACGGCGTAATCGCGCCCATGTTCTGGTTCTCGCTACTCGGGCTGCCGGGCATGATGGCTTATAAGATGGTGAATACGCTGGATTCGATGATTGGCTATCGAAACGAGCGCTACGCTGAGTTCGGACGTGTAGCGGCACGGATTGACGACGTGGTCAATTACATCCCGGCACGCATTACCGCCGGGCTTATGTTGCTGGTATCCGGCAATATACGGAAAGGAGCGTTTGTGTGTCGCTTCGGAAAAGCGCACCTTAGTCCCAACTCCGGTTATCCGGAAGCGGCGTTGGCGGCTATCTTGAATGGTCGCTTCGGTGGGACGCACGACTATTTCGGGCAACCTGTGGAGAAGCCCTATATCGGAACGAACGAGCGACCTTTCACGACAGATGATATGCGAATCGCTCTCCGGGTCAACAATCGTGTGGAAATAGTGGCGGGAGCGATTGTCGTTGCCTTGCGATTATTCCAAGGGTAAAGAAGAAATGAGAATAGAAATCTTAAATTTGGAATCATAAATCATAAATCAGTATGTTGGATATTCGATTAAACAAGTTGATCAGCGACGCGGGTGTTTGCTCGCGCAGGGAAGCGGATCTTTTTATCCAGACGGAACGAGTGACCGTTAATGGCAAACTGCCGCACGTCGGTCAAAGAGTCACGGCCGAGGATGTCGTCTTGGTGGATGGCGATCCATTGAACGTACAGAAATACATCGATCGTCAGGAAAAGGAACGCAAAGAGGCGATGCCGTCAGTAAACGAAAAAGAGAAAGGACAGACCGCGAAACCGGAGAAGACCGGACCGGCACGGGAAAAATATGGGAAATACAATAAATATGCCGCCGCACGAAAGGCGATGAAAGCGGGAGGCCGGAAGCCGAAAGCCGGCAAACTGTCGGAACGGATGGATGCGCTGCGGGATTCCTTGTTGGCTGGCGACGGTAAATCGTCCGGGAAATGGTCGAAGGGAAAACGAATCACGTTCGTCAACCCTAAATCGGCCGCGCTCCGAAAGACCAGCCGCAACAATCCTCTCAATAAGAAACAGCATAGAAAGCACTCCGGGAAGTGATGGGAAAACGAGTTATATTGGTGACCGGAGGACAACGATCGGGCAAAAGCCGTTACGCACAACAACTCGCTCTCTCATTATCTACCCATCCGGTTTACCTCGCTACCGCACGAATTTGGGACGAGGAGTTCCGTCGGCGCGTGGAACGGCATCAACACGATCGTGGACCGGAGTGGACCAATATCGAGGAGGAAAAGTTCCTAAGCCGGCATGACTTATCCGGACGGGTTGCCGTAATCGATTGCGTGACTCTTTGGAGCACGAATTTCTTCTTCGACAATCAAGGCGACGTGGAATCCGCGCTTGAGGGGCTGCGGACGGAATTCGATCAACTGTGCCGGCAAGAGGCTTGCTTGATATTCGTGACAAACGAGATTGGCATGAGTGGCGTATCCATCGACGAGACACAGCGCAAATTCACCGACTTACAGGGATGGATCAACCAATACATCGCCGCGCGAGCCGACGAGGTGGTTCTGATGGTCAGCGGTATTCCCGTCAAAATCAAGACAACGAATCATTGATTATAGAGAAATAATATGGATACTATATTTCATATCGAACGCCCGGATGAGGGATTGAAAGAAGCATTGCAGACGAAAATCGACAACTTGACCAAGCCGAAAGGCTCCTTGGGGCGGTTAGAGTCGTTGGCTTTGCAAGCCGGATTGATCCAGCAAAGCTTATCTCCCGTCTTGCGTCATCCTATAAACGTGATTTTCGCCTCGGACCACGGCATCGCCGACGAAGGGGTAAGCCAATCGCCCAAAGAGGTGACACGGCAAGTGATATATAACTTCTTGAACGGAGGTGCCGGCGTGTGCTTTCTTGCCCGTCAGCATGGTTTTGAGCTGAGGATCGTGGATGGAGGCGTAGACTACGATTTCCCGTCCACTCCCAAACTGATTGACCGGAAAATTCGGAAAGGTACCCGCGATTTCCTATACGAGGCCGCCATGACCCAAGAGGAGATGGAAAAGGCCATCCGTTATGGAGCGGAGATTGTCTCCGAATGTCATGCCAGCGGTTGCAACGTGATAAGCTTTGGCGAGATGGGAGTCGGAAATACGGCGGCCTCCAGCATGTGGATGACTTGCCTTACGAGGATCCCGCTCATCGATTGCGTCGGAGCCGGAAGCGGATTGAACGCTGAGGGTGTCAGACATAAATACGACGTGCTGAAACGAGCGTTAGAAAATTACAAAGGTGACGGAAGCACACTCGACGTGATGCGCTACTTCGGTGGATACGAGATGGTAATGGCTGTCGGCGGAATGCTGCGCGCCGCCGAATCGCGAATGATCATTCTCGTGGATGGCTTTATCATGACCAACTGCGTGTTAGCGGCTTCCCGTTTATATCCGGAAATGCTCTCTTATTGCGTATTTGGCCATCGTGGCGACGAGGCCGGTCACAAGCGAGTATTGGACTTTCTTGGGGCGAAACCCCTACTCGACCTTGGGCTTCGCTTAGGGGAAGGTTCCGGCTCTATCTGCGCTTATCCAATACTCGACTCCGCTATCCGCATGATTAACGAGATGCATAACTTCCAGCAAGCCGCCATCACGAAATATTTCTGACGAATTGATAATTGATAATTGATAATTGACGATTAACAATTAAAAGAGAAGTAAAACTATAATTGTTAATTGTCAATCGTCAATTATCAATTATTAATCGACCGTCAATTCGCCCTTCAGCATCCGTCCGGCGATACGTGCCGCCTCCGCGATATATTTCCCGCAGGGGCGTTTCGCGTAATACTCCCGCGTACGTGCCGAAGGGGCTGGATTGGTCGAGGCTTCCTCCGGTGGAAGAAGCTCCCTGCAGATAATCGTGCCAAACTGTTCCTTGAACAGGGCGGCCATCTTCTGCACCATGCCGTAATTCCGGGCTCTCGCGTCCATATCGGATGGATCCTCCACCGGATGCTTAAATCCCGCCAGCATAGCCATCGCGCTTACCGTACCACAGACCTCGCGCATCCGGCCCACTCCCGCCCCGAACGAGACGGACATATTTCTCGCCAACTCGAAATCGAGCCCCAGCACATCGTAATAGGCCAAGAATACCGATTGGGCGCAATTATATCCTTCCTCGAAATTTCGGACCGCCTGTTCCGCACGCTCCTCGATATCAAAATCAAGCGACTTCATAATCCACGCACGCCCTGTCCGCCTTTACCGGTCCGATAATCCCTTTGGCCACCGCCACGTGTTCCGGATGGTTGGCATACGTATTCACATCCTCCAATGTAGCGAGCTCCGTGGTCAAGATAATGTCCCACGTCTCTTCCGGATTACAATTAAAATCCACCCGGATCATTCGCAACACATCAATCTTATCCTTTAAGGCCTCCAAACGTTCCTTGATTTCACGCATCTTCGCCTCTTTCTCGGCGGGAGTCTGAAACTCCTTCAATTTAAACATTACAATATGTCTGATCATAAGTACTTTATTTATGATTTATAATTTATAATTTATAATTTATGAATTACGAGTTACGAATTATGAGATATGAATCACGAGATACGAATTTCATAAATCATAAATCATAAATCGTAACCCTAACCGAAACCCTTCTCTCAAATCTGCTCATTCAAATAAGAATCTTTATACCCAAGGAAATACAAGATACCATCCAAGCCGATCGTAGAAATTGATTGGTTAGCGGTAGCCTTCACTTTAGGCTTCGCGTGAAAGGCGATGCCCAGACCGGCGATGCTGATCATCGGCAAATCATTCGCCCCATCACCCACGGCTACTGTTTGCCGGATGTCCACGTTCTCTACCTGGGCGATCAAGCGAAGCAATTCCGCTTTACGTTTACCGTCCACGATGTCGCCCACGTAGCGTCCCGTCAATTTACCGTTCTCCACCTCCAGCTCGTTTGCGTACACGTAATCGATACCATATCTTTGCTTCAGGTAGTTGCCGAAATAGGTGAAGCCACCGGACAAGATCGCGATCTTGAAACCGACTTTCTTCAATACACGCATCAAGCGGTCCACGCCCTCGGTGATTGGAAGGTTCTCCGCGATATCCCGCATGACCGATACATCCAACCCCTTCAACAAGGCACAACGGCGTGTGAAACTCTCCCGGAAATCAATTTCCCCACGCATGGCGGCTTCCGTTATCGCCTTCACCTCGTCGCCCACGCCGGCACGCATAGCCAATTCGTCAATCACCTCCGTCTTGATTAACGTCGAATCCATATCGAAACAAATCAAACGGCGCATACGACGGTACATGCTATCCTCCTGGAAAGAGATATCCATCTCAAGCTCCGTGGAGAGTTTCATAAACTCCGCCTTCATACGCTCCTTGTCCCTGGGCGTACCGCGCACCGAGAATTCCACGCTTGCCTTTGGCGTACGGGCATTCTCGTCCAGCGGGATACGCCCTGTCAGCCGTTTGATATCGTCGATGTTCATCCCTTGCTCCGCGACCACCCGCGAGACACCCGCTATTTGCTTGGCGGTCAGCTTGCGTCCCAAGATAGTGATGATATACCGATTCTTGCCTTGCAAGCCTACCCATTCGTTATACTCCTTTTCCGAGATGGGGTTGAAACGAATATTCACGTCCAGTTCGTAGCTCTTGAACAAAAGTTCTTTCAAGATATTGCCCGAATTCCCCTCCGTGCTTTGGAACAAGATGCCCAACGATAAATGGTTATGGATATCCGCCTGGCCGATGTCCAAGATCGCGGCATTGTTCCTCGCGAGTATCTCCGTGAGGGCCGCCGTAACGCCCGGACGGTCCGTTCCATTAATCGTAATCAATATGATTTCGTCATTTTGTGCCATATATACCATTTTATTCGGCAAAAATACATAAGAAATATGGAATAAATCGAACACATATCAAATATTTTGCCTACATTTGGTCTATCAATAGATGTTTAACAAGAACCTGGCAACCTTAAAAAGTCCTGACCGGCAGGCGAAATGTATGAGAATCCAATTTGAGATCAAAGAAATGCTGCCCGATGTCATTGCGGAAATCTTGCATTCGGACAAGTGGCTGACATTAGTGAACGACGAGAGTCACGGATTACGAAGAGTGACAATCAAAGACCCCTATTTCGATTCAGAGGCGTCCGTGGATATCTGGGAACAAGAGATTCACATCACGACGGCATGGTCGAACTACACCTATCGGATCTACCAAAAGGGAGATTCCGTATGGTGCGAGTATATCGGGGCTTACAGGGGATTATTGGAACAGAACCTGCTGCCCACGATCACGCCCAAGGAGAACATTCTCGACTCGGAGGTGCTGAACAGCTCCTTGTTTGGCGACAAGAAGGAGACATTACGGAATTATAGTGCGGAGAACCTGAAACTGAAGAATTTCCGACGCGACAACTTCGTGGCGGAATACCAGTTGACTTCCCCGCAAGACCATCCGAAGGTCGTTTATGATGAGTTCATTAAAGAAGGAATTCCTGTCCCTCCTCCTGAAGAGGAAAAATAAAATTCCAAGGACGAGCTCAAATGACGAATTATGAATTATAATTTATGATTTATGAATTACGAATTTCCCGCGGCTCGCAATTCGTAGCTCGTAATTAGTAATTCATAATTCGTAGCTCGTAACTCATAAATTATAGATATTCCCGGAATCGGGCAAAGCGGAAACTGACCTCTTTCTTATAACCCGGTCCCTCCTCTTTCACAATACGTTCCGATGTGGAAGCCATGCAAGTAAAACCTAACTCTTGAAGCGATTTAACCAAAGCGAATGTGAAGCACATCTCCCCCATTATGTGAAAAACATCTTGCCTCGGCTGATATCGCTCTACAATTTTCTTCACATACGAGGCTGTCAGTTCCCGAATGTACTCTTCCCCTTCCTCGGCCGGGATAGGCGGGAAAGGCCAATCCACGATTTCTCCATACCGAGAGGCTGCCTTTATCTGTCTTTCTTCCCAACCTTGGGATGGATGGTTTGAGAGATTTATGAACATAGACCTTTCTCCTTCAATTTTTGAAATATGATATCTAATCGCTCTTTTAGATTTGCTATTAATCTTGAACGACTCATGGGATTTTCCCTCATACCCGCATGGTTATAGTCATTTCGAAGGGTTGTCGTAACTAGAAATGTAGACGCCAATGCATTTAACCATTCATTATTTAAAAGTTTTTCAATGCGCATTTTTTGTTCTTCCGTACACTTCCATTTATCTTTCTTATTTTCCAAACGTTTGTTAATAACACTAAATCCTTTATTAATAATTTCTCGATCCTCCTCTTCCGCAATATCAAGTTTCTCGCTTTCACAAATATGAGATACGATATTCTCATGTAAAATTGTTAAGGATTGCTGATATAATTGATGATCCAAACACCATTTCGCAGCGAAATAACCATTCATAATATCCTCGGAAGGTCGAAAATTCTCGAATGAACTTTTTATTTGTTCTATAAGAGGCTTCATAGGAGTAATCATCACCTCTTTGAGTTGTGAAGAATACTTGTTAAAGCTATTCATATTTTTGCCCTGTAGGATACTTACGCCTCGACAAGTATTTAAATCATCTACGACCTTCTCTAATGCATTCATATAACCATTTAACACCTTCGCTTGAGGATCCTTTCCTTCCGTTTCTTTCAATATAGGTGACAGGCTATTTGTACATAACTGTTTCAGCATTGAAACATTTCCATTTCTTAAGAAACTAGCGGATGCGGATGTCCAGTCTTGCAATTCAGATATGTGGAGCTTGTCCGCCATGTCAAAGGCGAGTTTGCGCAGCTGTTCGATCATCTTTTCGTCCATTTATTCCACCGCCTTTCGAAAGAGCAG
>DXEN01000039.1 GCA_019114945.1 Candidatus Parabacteroides intestinigallinarum
CAGGCGGAGAGCATCGCCAACCCCACGGCGGCGACCGCCGAGTTCGTCCTCGCCTTCAACGGCCTCGTACGCGAGGTGGACCGCCTCTACAACCTCCGCACGGGCAACACCCAGGCCGAGGGCGGCGGCGAAACTGTCATCCCCGGCACCGACCCCGGCGAAAGCGAGGGCGAGGGCGGCGAGCAATCCCCCGAACCTACCGACCCGGAGGAGGGCGGCGAGGAGACTGATTCGCCAAGCGTAATCTGATTGTAATTGACAATTGAGAATTGACGATTGACAATTAGGCTTCGCGCTCCCCCCTTTAATTGACAATTGAGAATTGACAATTGACAATTAGCACCAAGGTTTTCACCGGCATCGAAATTGTCAATTGTCAATTGTTAATTGTCAATTATTCTCAAAACCCCCACTCCCTCAATTGCTCGATGATCTCCGCCCGCGTCTCTTCCGGCATATTGCCGACGCGGGCAAGGTGGCTGCCGCGGGGCTGGACGAAGACGCGCTCGTTCTTCTTCCCCCGGAAACGGGGCACCATCGCCGCGCTCCAAGGGTCTATCTCGCCATAAATGAAAATCATCCGCGGGTCGTTGTCCTTCAAGAAATCGTAGACCTTCTCGTAGAGCGCCGGGCTGAACGCCACCTTGCCCACCAGCTCGCGGGGCAGCATGAGGCGGCTTAGGTAGCCGCGGGCGTCGGCGATGCTCAGGTACTCGCGGAAGGGCCGCGTGTCGTAGCCGTAGTAGCCCAGCTCGCGGGCGGCCTGCACGAAGAAGGAGATGTTCGGCTGGTCCTCGGCGAAATAGGCGGGGTCGCTGATCGCGACGAGGTGGTCGAACAGCGTCGCGTCGTCCGATGTGAGGGGCGGAATCCGCCGCGTCGACGTGCCCCATTGCCACAGGGCGAACGAGTACTCCAACACGCAATAATCCAGCGCCTCCGCCAGCGGGACGCGGAAGCGCAGTCCCTTCCGCTCCGCGTACGCCTCCAGGAGGGGCAGCATCTCCGCCTTCCTTTTTAATATCTCCAACTGGAACGCCTCGACGGCCTTCCGCTCCCGGCGGGTGCCCACCTTCCGCAGGAACGGCTCGTGGCGACCGTCCTCCACGGCGCGGCACAGCGGGGCGACGTAGGGCACGGAGGCGTCCACGTCGTCGGGGAAAAAGGCGCGGTAAATCATCGCGGTCTGCCCGCCCTTGCTGATGCCCGTGCTCAGCCACTTGCCGGGATAGAGGGCGCGGAAGAGGTCGCGCACGCGGTGCAGGTCGTAGGCGGAGTTCTCCGCCGTCAGGTAATCCCAATCGCAAGGTTCCGGCGTGGATTCGAGGAAGTAGCGGTGCTCCACGAAGACGAGGTTCGCGTCCAGCAGGTCGGTCAGCTCCTCGCGGTAGCGGCTGTTGAGGGCGTAGGCGGCGCCGTAGCCCTCGGTGACGATGACGGTGGGGCGGTCGTAGCCCGCATGCCCCACGATGACGCGTTGCGTGAACGTGCCCGCCGCGGGGTCCTTCGGGTCCACCCGCTGCGTGACGCGGATGAGGTACTTCTCCGCGTAATGGTCGGATTCCAATCGCTCGATGCCGCTCACGCCCTCAAGGGCGGCCAGTCGCTCCCGCAAGCCGTCCGGCGCGGCGAACGCCGGCAGGACGGCGAGGACGAGCAGGAGCAGGATGTTTATCGCTATACGTTTCATAAGAGTTTCTTATACGTTTACTTGTTTACCGGGTCTTGCAGGATGGGATGCCACTCCTTCACCTGCCGCAGGGCGTCCGCCGCCGTCCGGCATTTCCCCTTCGTCCGCTTGGAGACGGTCTGGAGGAACGCCTCGTCGTAAATGTCTATCAGCCGCGCCCCGTTGAACTCCTCCACGGGCTTGACGAACACGATGCCGTCGCATTGGTCCTTCAGCAGGTGGCTCTTCCGGTACGGACGGCCATCGGCGGGGTGGTCGCTCCAGTCCGGCTCTTTCCGCGGGTCGCTGAAATAGGTCTCCCCCCTCAACGGAGGGAAGTCGTCCGACAAATCGAACGCCACGGGCTTGTCTCCGTTCTTCTGGAACGCCCGGTCGAGCAACCCGCCCGCGATACGCTCCCAGCGGGTCTCGGCGTTGGGGATGTAGCCCATGCTTCCCATGTGCGCGCCGTATAAGGTCAGGATGCAGACCTCCTCCGGATAGCAATGTTTCAGCAGGAAGCCCGCGCTGGGGATGTTGTAGTAATAATCGCCGCTCTTCACGCCATACACCCGGTTGAGGGCGTGCCCCAATCCCACATAGAACACCACCTTCTGGCGGCGTACGACGCAGGAGCGTATCTTGGAGAACATATTATCGTCGCGCGAGCCGGTATAGGTATATTCCTCCCCGTCCAACACCTCCTGTATATAGCCGGGATCCACCAGCAGGATACGCGTGCGCCGGTCGGCGGGGCGGCTCTGGTTGGCCTTCCACGTGGCGTAGAATACATCGGCGTATTCCTTGTAGGGATTACCGAGGTCGTCCGGCGTGTGCCGCAAGATCTCGAACACGAGGTCCTCGCGATAGACGGGCGAGGCCATCAGGCTGTCCGCCAAGGCTTGGTCGCGCTCGTTGCCGAACTCCACGGCGAGCGCATCGATATGGGTCGTCGAATCCCGCTCCGCCGCCGCCACGAGGTCGCACAGGAAGAGCGGATGTGCGTCGATCCAATGGTCCTCCCCTAAGATGACCACGGAACGCGTGCGGATTTTATCAAGGATATACTCGATGGGCGACTGCCCGTGCCGTTGGATGTAGCGGAAATAAGCGTCGCTGTCACTCGCGTCCTGCGCGAAAGCCCCTAAAGCGAG
Organism: Candidatus Parabacteroides intestinigallinarum; assembly: GCA_019114945.1. Classification (GTDB taxonomy): domain Bacteria; phylum Bacteroidota; class Bacteroidia; order Bacteroidales; family Tannerellaceae; genus Parabacteroides; species Parabacteroides intestinigallinarum. Next base: position 2,824 of record DXEN01000039.1, read on the forward strand.
CGCGCAGTAACAAAAAGCAAAGATAAGTGTACGAATCATGATAATATATTAATTAAACCGCCGCGAAAGTAACACATTTCTCCTGAAATCAAAGAGAAGGCGGCTCGTTTTCGCGTCGTATCGCCCGTATCGTGCGGGTCAGACCCTCGTACTTGGCGCGTTTCACCGCCGAGTGGGCGAAGACGCGGCGGTAGGTCTCCTCGTCCCAGGCGCGGAGCGTATCCCAATCCAACGCCAGCAACTCGGCCGAGGGACGAAACTCCTCCACCTCCGTTGGCGTAGCGAAGCGGTTCCAAGGGCAGACAAGCTGGCAGGTATCACATCCATACAGCCGATTCCCGAGGCGAGCGGCCCGCTCCGGCGGTATCTCGCCCCGATGCTCGATGGTCAGGTAAGAGAGACACTTCGAGGCGTCCAGATGGCGGGGCGCGTCCAGCGCCCCGGTCGGGCACGCCTTCAGGCACCGCTCGCACGAGCCGCAGCGGTCCGGCAGGGGCGTATCGTAATGGTCCACCTCCAAGGTGGTGACAATCTCGCCCAGGAAGAAAAACGAACCTTTCCCCGGCAGGATGAGGCAGGTGTTCTTCCCAATCCAGCCCAAGCCCGCCTTCCACGCCCAATAACGCTCCAAGATAGGCGCCGAGTCGGTAAACACGCGGGCGGCGGGCGGCTCCTCCTCTCCCACCGCGGCGCGGCAATCATCCAGAATCGCCTGCCACAGTTGGCGGAGCCGGCGTTTCACCACGTCGTGATAGTCCTTCCCGTAGGCGTAATAAGCGATATAGGGTTTCGACGGCTCCCGCCGCTCCATCGGGTAGTAATTCAGCGCCACGGAGATGACCGAGCGGGCGCCCTCCACCAATCCCGCGGGGTCGAGACGGATGGCGCGATGGTTCTCCATGTAGCGCATCCCGGCGTGGCAGCCTCCGGCGAGCCACCGGTCCAGGCGGTCCGCCTCCTCGCCCGCCACCGGCTCCGCCCGCGCGATGCCGCACGCCGCGAATCCCAGCGCGAGCGCCCTATCCTTTATCTGTTGAGAAGAGAAGAACATGCTTTTTTGAGATTTATGATTTATGATTTCAAATTTAAGATTTCAGATTTTAAATTGGGTTTGTGTCACACCCCTACCCCCTCTCAAGAGAGAAATGGATACACACGCCAATCATAAATTATAATAACCGAAACTCATACCCTTCCGCCCGCAGCCACTCGATGGAGCGGGGCAAGGCCTCCCGCAAATTGCGCTCGGCCTTCAGGGAATCGTGAAAGACGATAATGGAACCGTCGCGAGTATAACGCCGCACGTTGTCGAACACCTCGTCGGGCGTCAGGCGGGGACTGTAATCGCGCGTCACCACGTCCCACATGATAATCCGATACCGCCGGCGGAGCGCGAGCACTTGCCGCAAGCGCATGTGCCCGTGCGGCGGGCGGAACAAGTCGCCGGGAATCCACTCCGCCGCCTTCTCCACGTTCGCCCGGTAATTCCGGGTCCGGTACTGAATCCCCTGGATGTGATTGAACGTATGGTTGCCCACGCGATGCCCGCGGTCGACCACCATCCGATACACGTCGGGATGTTTCCGTACGTTATCGCCCACCATGAAGAAGGTCGCCTTCACGTCGTAGCGGTCCAACACCTCCAAAACCCAAGGGGTAACCTCGGGAATCGGGCCGTCGTCGAACGTGAGATACACGCACTTCCGATCGGCCGGTATTCGCCAGGTTACCCCCGGAAACAAAGCCCTGTAAAACCAAGGCGGTTGTTCGATAAACATTTTAAATCTCCTGTTTTATTCCTCGCTCGCCGCCGCGCCGTAGGCCATCCGGTAGTTATCAAACTCTTCTTGATACTTTTTCCCGAACTCCGGATTATAACGCTTGCTGACGCGCAAGATCTCTTGCATGACCGCCAGGTTGTGCCCCAAGTCGCTCTCCACGGAGGCGAGCTGCCCCGGACGCAGGCGGAAATACCAGTTCACGTTGCGCATCGCGTCGTCGGCGATGCCCGTGTAGATGGCCTCCGCCTTCTCCTGCTCGCCCAGCTCGTAGTAAAGCTCGCCCATCGTCAGCGCGCTGTAATCCAGCGGCACGTTCTCCGGCGGCAATACCTCCATCGCCTTGTCCAATACGTCCTTCGCCTTGTCGCGCTGGCCCTCGGCTATCAACGCCGCCGCCAGCTTGCTGAACAACGCAATCCGGTAGCTCTTGCACATACGCATCACGTTCTCGTCCAGGTAGACGCCCGGCGTATTCACGCCGCCCCACTTGAACTTGTTCATCACGTTGTCGTACATCTTCTCGGTGTTGATGGAGCGAATCGTTCCCTGCGTTTGCATCGGAACAATCCGATACGCCATACCTGTCTGCTGGAAGTACGGATCCAAGTTCACGAACTGATCCGGGCTTACCGTAATCGCGTAATAGATAGGCCGCTGCCAATTGTTGGTACGCAACATATCAAGGATAATCAGCTCCTGCTTGCCCAGCACCTCCTTGCCCTTCAAGTCGATTGTCATCTCCTTCAGCAGATAAGGAAGATCGGTCGTATCGACGACGCCGGAAGCCAATGCGGCGAGGGAATCCACTTGATAGATCAACGTCTCCGCCGGGATATAATCCAGCTCTTGGTTGATGCCCGGGATTTGCTTGAACCGCGGGTCGTCGCTCCGCACGAAGTCGAGCGCCGTACCGAGGTCGATAGGATTATCCGTCATCGGGAAAATATAAGCGGCGTCGCGCGTGCCTTGCACGTAGTCCTCCGGCTGCCAAGAGATAGGCAGCGGCTCCGACTCGTAGGCCTGCTTCTTCATCTGGTTGATATACCAATCGGTTTGCAGGTAGCTCGTGTTGCAGACGCGGACGTCCGTACGGATGCCCTCCACCTCTTGCGCGTACCAAAGCGGGAAGGTATCATTGTCGCCATTCGTGAAGATCACGGCGTTCGGCTCGCACGACTCCAGGTAGTTCGCACCGAAGTCGCGGCACACGTAGCGGCCGGAACGGTCGTGGTCGTCCCAGTTCTGCGCCGCCATCTGGAGCGGCACGAAGAGGCAGACGATTGTCGCCACGGCTCCCGCCACCATCGGCGAAGCTTTCGCGTAATCGCGCAACGCCCTCGCCAACGCCGCCACGCCGAACCCAATCCAGATACAGAACGCGTAGAACGAGCCGGCGTAGGCGTAATCCCGTTCGCGCGGCTGGTAGGGCGTCTGGTTCAGGTAAAGCACGATGGCGATACCCGTCATGAAGAAAAGCAGGAAGGTAATCCAGAAACTCTGGATGCCCCGCTGTCCGGCGTAAGCCTGATACAACAAGCCCAGGACACCTAATAGGAGCGGTAGCATATAATAGACGTTATGCCCCTTGTTGTTGATGATATCGTTCGGCATATCCTTCTGCGGGCCGACAAGCGCCTCGTCGATGAAGGAGATACCCGTGATCCAGTTACCGTTCGATACCTCGCCGTGGCCTTGTATATCGTTCTGCCGGCCGGAGAAGTTCCACATAAAGTAACGCCAGTACATAAAGTTCAGCTGGTAGGCGAAGAAGAAACGCAGGTTCTCGGCGAAGGTCGGCTTCATGACCGTCTTCACCTCCCCGCACATATTATACTTCACCGGCTTGCCTTTTATGCCCGCCCATTCCTTGTAAGCCTCCACGTGATTGGGGCTGCTACTATACATACGGGGGAAAAGCATGTTCAGCTCGTCCACGTACTCGTATTCCATGTCGTAGCGGGAGATGTAGTAGCGGTCTTTCTCGTCCGGGTTCTCCTTGATGACCCGGCTCCACGTGGGCGCGCCCTGTTCCGACACCACGACGCACGTACCGCCTTGATTCTCGCGTTTCACCTCCGACACGTAAGTCTGGCCGTAGAACAACGGTGTCTTTCCGTATTGCTCGCGGGCCAGGTAGGTACGCAGCGTGAAGATATCGCTCGGCGAGTTTTGGTTCATCGGCGTATCCGCCGTGGCGCGCACCAAGGTCAGCGCGTACGAGGAATAACCGACCACGATAACCAACAGGCTGACCAATACCGTATTCAGCAACTTGATATTGACTTGCTTGCTCTTGAACAAGTAAATCGCCAGCGCCGCCGTCAGGATGATGGCTACCGTGTATCCGCTGCCAATGAACGGGATACCCAGCAACACCACCGAGAGGATGAAGGCGATCCGCATACGGATGGGATGCACCTCGTCGCGCATCGTCTCCCAAATCGCCCAAACCAACACCGCGCCCAGCAGGATGACAAAGGCGTAGACACCCGAGTTGTAAGGCATCCCGAATACGTTGACAAACAACAACTCGAAATAACCGCATACCTCTACCAAGCCTTGCACGACACCATACATCATCAAACCGACGATGGCGAACGACACCAGCAGGGCGATGAGCGTCCCCTTCATTGTCGGGTTCGGGAATTTCTTATAGTAATACACCAGCGTAATGGCCGGGATACACAGCAAGTTCAGCAGGTGGACGCCGATACTCAAGCCCATCAGGTAGGCGATCAGCACGATCCAACGGTCGGCGTGCGGACGGTCGGCGGCCTCCTCCCACTTCAGGATGAGCCAGAACACCGAGGCGGTGAACAGCGACGAATAGGCGTACACCTCGCCCTCCACGGCGCTGAACCAGAACGTATCGCTGAACGTATACGCCAAAGCGCCCACCAGGCCGCTGCCCATGATGGTGATCAACTGTCCCGACGTGATCTCCGCGCCGTCTTTCACCATGACCTTGCGGGCCAGGTGCGTGATGCTCCAGAACAGGAACAAAATCGTCAGGCCGCTGAAGAAGGCGGACATCGTGTTGACCATCAGCGCTACCTTCGAGGGGTCGGAGGCGAACTGCGTGAACAGGTTGGCGGTCAACATAAAGAACGGCGCTCCGGGCGGATGCCCTACTTCCAGCTTGTATGCCGAGGAGATGAACTCACCGCAATCCCAGAAGCTGGCGGTGGGCTCCATTGTCATCAGGTAAACGGTCGAGGCGATCAAAAAGACGGCCCACCCCAACACGTTGTTGATCAGTTTGTATTTCTTCATTTGTAGCTATGTAATTGATTATTCCAAAACAAAAGACCCCCGCGGGATCGCCCGCGAAGGTAAACATTTACGTTCTAATACCTAACGAAACGCGTGAGGTTTTATTATATGTGTTTGATTTTTTCGTTAGCTTCGCGATTCGATGTTCAATTTATCAGGATAAACTAATCAAACGCGAGAATGATACAGAGAAAAACGATTTTCACGACGCTCCTGCTTTGCCTGATAGCCCTCACGCAAGTGATGGCGCAAGGAAAGCCAAAACCGGAGCCGCTCCCGATCGATACCGCCGTGCGGTACGGACGGTTGAGCAACGGATTGACGTATTACATCCGTCATAACGAGCTGCCCAAGAACCGGGCGGATTTCTACATCGCCCAGAACGTGGGCTCCATCCTGGAGGAGGAGAACCAGCGCGGGCTGGCGCACTTCCTGGAGCATATGGCCTTCGACGGAAGCCGGAATTTCCCGGACGACGGCATGGACGAGTACATCGAGAGCGTGGGGATGCGCAGCGGCGAGAACTTCAACGCTTATACCTCGTTCGACGAGACGGTGTACATGATTACCAACGCGCCGGTGGACAAGAGCGGCGTGGTGGACTCGTGCCTGCTCATCCTGCACGACTGGTCGGGGTGCCTGACGCTGACCGACTCCGCCATCCGCAAGGAACGGGGCGTGATACGCGAGGAATGGCGCACCCGGCAGGACGCGCAAACCCGCATGTGGGAGCAGCAACTGCCTAAGATGTTCCCCGGAAGCCGCTACGCCAACCGGATGCCCATCGGCACGATCGACGTGATCGAGAACTTCAAGCCCGACGAGCTGCGGGCGTATTACAAGAAATGGTACCGCCCGGATTTGCAAGCCCTCATCGTCGTGGGCGACGTGGACGTGGATGCCGTGGAGCGGACCATCCAGCGGATGTTCGCCGACATCCCCGCGCCGGTCAATCCGGCGGAGCGGAAGCCGGAGCCGGTGCCCGACAACGACGCGCCGATTGTCTCCATCGCCACCGACAAGGAGGCCGATAATACCATCCTCTACCTCTTCTACAAGCACGACACCCCGCCGCGGGAAGTGAACGGGACACTCCTCCACCTGATGTTTGATTACGTCCAGCAGATTTGCGCCACCATCATGGCGGAGCGCTTCGACGAGATACTGCACCAGGCGAACCCGCCCTTCATCTACGCCGAGGCCTACGACAGCGACCAGTTCATGATCGCCAAGACCAAGAGCGCCTGGACCGTGGCCGCCATCGCCAAGGAGGGCGAGATAGACTCGACCTTGATCGCGATGGTGAAGGAGACGCAACGCGTCAAGCGATACGGCTTCACCGAGTCGGAGTACGAGCGGGCGCGCGACAACGTGATGAAGCAATACGAATCCGCTTACAACGAGCGGAACAACCGCCGGAACGACGCTTACACACGCGAGTACGTCCATCATTTCACCAACGGTGGCTACATCCCCGGCATCGAGATGGAATACGAGCTATTGAAACAATACGTCCCGAAGGTGACGGCGGAATGGGTGAACATGTTCCTCCGGGATTTTATCGGCGAGAAGAACATCGTCATCAGCCTCACCGGGCCGGAGAAGGAGGGCGTCGCCTACCCCACGGAGGAGGAATTGCTGCGCGTCTTCGAGGAGGCGAGCCGGATGCCCGTGGCGCCTTATGAGGAGACCGTCTCCAACGAGCCGCTGATACCCGCGCCGCCCGCGCCGGGGCAAATCGTGAAGACCGAGGAGAACCAACGCTTCGGCGCCACGGTGATGACGCTGGGCAACGGTATCAAGGTCGTGCTCAAACCGACCGAGTTCAAGAAAGACGAGATTCTGATGACCGCCACCGCGCCGGGCGGAAGCACCACCTTCGGCGCCGAGGATGTACAGAACCTGAAGGTGTTCAACGAGGCCATCGAGTTGGGCGGCCTGGGCGCTTTCTCCGCCATCGACCTGGGCAAACGCCTGGCCGGGAAGAAGGTCTCTTGCGCCGTCTCGTTAGGGCTGGATGGCCGGAACGTGAACGGCATGGCGGCCCCGTCCGACTTGAGGACACTCTTCGAGCTGATTTACCTGGAGTTCACCGCGCCCCGCGCCGACAAGGAGGCCTTCGCCTCTTTCGAGACCCGCTTGAAAGCGCAATTAGAGAGCGCCGAGCTGGATCCGATGACGGCCTTCAGCGACTCCTTGTCGCGGACGGCCTACGGCGACAATCCCCGCGCCGCGCGCCTTCGCCCCGCCGATTTCGAGCACATCAGCTACGACCGTATCATGGAGATGCGGAAGGAATGCTTCGACGACGCGACCGGATTCGTCTTCACCTTCGTGGGCAACATCCAGGCCGATAGCATACGGCCCCTTATCGAGCAGTACCTCGCTACACTGCCTACCGGCGGGAAGGTGAGCCAGGGGGACGAGACGAAGGTACCGACCATCCGGAAAGGGGAGCGCGTGAACCGCTTCGACCGCCCGCTGGAAATCCCGCAGGTGAGCGTCGCCCACCTCTACTCCGGCGTGACGGCGTACAGCCTGGAAAACACCCTCGCCGCCACCGCCACGAAGCAAATCCTCGACTTGATTTACTACGATAAAATCCGGGAGAAGGAAGGGGGCACGTACGGCGTGGGCGTCTTCGCCGGCATCGGCCTGTTCCCCAAGGGATGGACGGTCCTGCAAATCGGTTTCAATACCGACCCCGCCAAATGGGAGTCGATGAACGCTATCGTCGGCGAGGAATTAGAGCGGCTGGCCAACGAGGGACCGCGCCCGGAGGATTTCCAAAAGACGCGCGACAACCTGCTGAAACGCCACGCCGAGGTGCTGCAGGAGAACAGCCATTGGCTGGACGTATTGGACCGTTATTATTACTACGGATTGGATAAGGAGACCGACTACGAGGCGACCGTTCGCGCGCTGACACCGGAGAAGATACAATCCTTCGTCCGCGACCTCTTGCGCCAAGGCAACCGCGTGGAGGTCATCATGCGCCCGGCGGAATGACCCTCGCGAACAACGTAGAAATGGCACGCGGATGACACAGACTAAACGGATGAACGCGGATTTATTTTATTATGAATCAATAAAAAGAATCCGCGTAAATCCGCTCCATCAGTGTCATCCGCGTGCTAATCAAATCGATAATTGTCAATTATCAATTGTCAATCGCCTTAGTCCAATGGTAGGCGATGCGCTCGGTGCCGTCGGCGATGTAGATGATGCCGCGGCGGCTGAAGCCGAGCTTCTCCACGAGGCGTTGCATCACGATGTTGTCGCGGTGCGTGTCGACGCGGATGTTGTCGCGCCGGCCGAACGCCCAGCGGAAGCACGCCTCGCCGATGCCGGGGCGCTTGCCGCTCGACGCGAGGCGATGGACGACGCCGTAGGGCTCGTCGTTGAGCCACGAGCCGTCGTAAATCTTCAGGTAGGTGGGGTCGACGCCCTCGATGTAGCAGAAGGTGCCCACGGCGTCGCCCTCCTCGTCCTCGCAGACGAAGCAATGCCCCGCCTCTATCTCGCCGCGCATCAACGCCTCCGAAGGGTAGCCGTTGACCCACTGCGTGGCGTTTCCGTGGGCCCGCATGAAGGCTTTCGCCCGCTCGAAGAGGGGCATCACCCGCGGCAGGTCCGCCATGTTCGCTTGTCGAATGGTTAGCATTTCAGATTTATGATTTATGATTTATGATTTCAGATTTCAAATTTATTCCCCTCTTGAGAGGGCAGGGGGTGTGTAACGAACCCGATTTGAAATCTGAAATCATAAATCATAAATCATAAATTTGAAATGCTAACCATTCGACAAGCGAACATGGCGGACCTG
>DXEN01000040.1 GCA_019114945.1 Candidatus Parabacteroides intestinigallinarum
GGGCATATACGTTATTTAGATGGTAAAAACCTGAAATTCAATGCGGTATATGCATAAAAGAGGGGTGCGTTTTAGTGCCATTAAAACCATCGTTTAAATGGTACGTTTTTTAGGGCGCGTTTTGTTAGCTAAAATGGTTCGTAATCGGAAAAAGTAGGTTTCGTTTGCGATACTCTATCCCATTGATAAGAAAGCGAATAAGTAGTAAAAAAAATACATGGAAAGAGTTGCAGGTATCAAAGAAACGCGTACCTTTGCAAACGTACCATTTAAACGATGGTTTAAGCGGACCTTATTTACCTCGGGGAAATAGAGGTAAAATAAAGATAGACAAGTACTTAATTAACACTATTATTAATATTAAATTATTAGATTATGAACAAAAAGTTTTCTACTCTTTTGGCGGGTGCCGCTCTGTTAAGTGCGGTATCGGCTAATGCGCAGAATCCAATCAAGTTGGTGGAGGGCTTGAATGAAGGCCTTTACCAATTGGAGTACAACGGTCAGGTTCTGAGCATGACAGAGAATTCTGCTACAGGGGATGACGAGTTCTCGATGGTCACGTTCAATTCGTCCAATATCGGTAGTACGATGTGGTGCGTAACCGTTAGCGCCGAGGATCAAGGTCAAAATCCTAAATTCGATTTCACGAACAAGATCGGTAAGTTCTTGGGTTTGGACATCAACGCTGTGTCTGGCGCCGCTTTGGCTCCGAGCACCGCTGTCAATGCTGTTCCGGGCGCTGAGATCGCCGGTTGGGCGTTCTCTCCGACGTTCGCTACGGGCGTGCAATCCGCTCAATTGTACTCTTACTTCGCTCCGGACTCGGTAGTGGGTTTGGTAATTAGCCGTAGCGGTGAGGTGCAGATGAAGAAAGAGCTCGCGAGCGCTGTCACTTCTACTACATTCACGACTTTCACGTTGAAAGAGGCTACTGCCTTGACGATCGCTAACGCTAACGATTTCAACACGGTATTCGGTACGCAAAAGGCGGACGAGGGCGTGAAGCTGACTTTCGAGCCGGATGTATTGGGTGATAATGTGGTGAACCCGTTTAATACGAAGGATATCATGGTCGCCGCTTCGGATGAGAATAATTGGTTCTATGTGTTGAATACGGATTCTTCGTATTTGTATGTAGATACCGCTTATACGAATACGGTAGGTGTATCGAAGTTCTTGGGTTACAATTGGGCTGATTTGAAGGCCGCTAAGTTGGGTACTCAACCTTCCGCCGCTGATTCAATCCAAGATACAGACTTGGCTGATCAATACAAGTTCCAGTTCATCTACTGGCCGTCTCAAGACAGCTTGGAGATCAAGGTGAAGGTCGTTACGAACAACGACGTGGACGGACGTACTTGGGCTGACGCTATCATCGCTAACGATACGACGCAGAACTTGAACGTCTCTCTGCAAGAGTTGCTGACAGACCAGGTTCGTATCTTGACGGTCGCTGAGGCTCAGAACACGAAGATCTCCTTCGGTTTCGGTGGTTGCGCTCCGGTGAAGTCGAATAAGACGACGGTAGCCGATGGTGTTTACTTCATCAAGAACAAGGAGGGTAAATACTTGTCAGTGCCTATCTATCAGGGTACTTATGCTACCGCGAATGCTTCTTGGGTAACCTTGGAGGAGGTTCAGAACGCCAACGATATGCCCGCTTATCAATGGGTTGTGTTGAAGAAGAATACGACGGATCCGCAGAACATCTCTCCGATCAACGTATATAACCGTGAGTTCGACTCTGTTTCTATGACGAGCGTACAATTGCGTCAAGAGGAGGATAGTCAATATATGTTCGCTGAGAACTCGATGTTGGTAGCAGGTGACTCCTTGATCTTCGAGCCGGTAGCCGCTACGTACTATACGAATGAGTATCTTGGTTACAAGTCGTTGACCGACGACGAGCTGCTGACGAACAAGTATACCTTCGAGTACTGGCATCCGTACGCTACGGAGGGTCGCTTTATCGCTCAATCCGAGTCTTACTCTACGTTGAATGTTATCGGCGACGGTGACGCGTTCAAATTGACGAAGGTAGGCGAGTACACGTATGGTTATAAGGTAACTGACGCCGTTAAGAAACGTATCGCTAACTTGGCTCAATTGAAGAGACAAGCTTACGTGATCGCGAAGGGCGACGCTAATTATGGATATAACGCCGAGTCGAAGTATGCCGTAAGCGAGAACTACGCTAACAACGATACGGTTTACTTCAAGGAGAACAACTGTGTAAATGGCGTTCACTATTACGCTATTATCGAGGGTGCTTCGAAAGGTCTGTTCGCACAATTGAACAGTGCTGGTAACGCATATGTACTTGGTGGTAAAAAAGCCGGTGTATCTGACTTGGATCCGAACGCTACATTGAGAGCGCAAGTTTATAGCGAGAACCGTACGTCCGCGTTCGCTATCGCTCCGGATAACACGCCGTTGTATCGTCACTTCAACAACGCCGCTCTGGGCGAGAACATCGATGACTCTACCGATAGCTTGGTATTCGTTGAGAAGACCCGTGGTGAGTACTTGATGGATGAGTGGAACGAGAACTTGCGCGACGAGGAGGTTTGCTACGCCGGTATCTGGAACGCCGAGAAGGCGAACGGCCACTTGGCATTCAATATCGATACCGCTTGGGTAAATCGTGGTTCGGGCTTGGTTAAGCCGCAGTACTTGATCTCTGTCGCTCGCAACGACCAGAGCTCTATCGAGACGATTCCTTGTACGGAAGACGGTCCTCACGTACGTCCTGACGGAACGATCACGACAGATCCTTCTGAGTGCGTACACGCTATCCACGGCCGCGAGGGCTTCATCTATGGTAAGTTCTTGGTAAGCTTCGCCGACTCTGTAGCGAACTTGACGGATAAGGACGCTCGTTATGACGCTCCGTACATGGACGTTAAGAACGGTTACACCCGTGTAGGTTTCGTACCGGCTATCAAGATTGGCGACAGCTTGGTTATCTTGACGGATGAGTTCAAGAAAGTGGCTCCGGAGAAACTGGATACGGCTACGATCTTCGCAAGCTACCGTGCTAACAAGCAAGAGAACTTCATCGTTGACTTGACAGGTGACAACCACAAGAACGTGACTTGGTCGTTCCGTTACGTGAACCCGGATCAAGCCGGCAACGTAGCAGAGGAAGGCGTGGCTAACGAGTTCTTGTTCGAGTCGAACATCTACACGAAGAATGGTGAGGCTGCATCCGCTTCTAATGTAGCTACAGGTAATGGCAAGGCCGCTCTGGGTTATGATGAGGTAGTAGCAGGTTCTATCGCTCCGGCATATGCCGCATGGTTGAAGATGCAGAACGGTTGCTTGGTATTGACTGACGCAACTTCTTCATTCGGCAACGCGAAGACCGGCGGTGACGGCGCTTTGATCTTCAACGCATACCAGAAGGCTGCCGATCAGGATATGGTAACCGACAACGAGGAGATTGCTGTTGAGGAAGGTGTAAGCGTAATCGCTGGTAACGGCGCCGTAACGATCCAGGGTGCGGCTGGTAAGACAGTTGTTATCACCAACATCTTGGGTAAGGCTGTAGCCAATACGGTTCTGACTTCCGACAACCAGACGATCAACGTTCCGGCTGGTATCGTAGCTGTAGCTATCGAGGGCGAGGAGGCTGTAAAGGCTATCGTTCGATAATTAAGGTGAAACATAAATCGAATTCATTCCCACGTGGAATCGCTGAACATATCACCCCGGAAAAAGCTCCCCTGTTCTTAGGGGAGCTGCCCGAAGGGCTGAGGGGTCGGCAGAGGGGTTCCAAGTACTCCGTGAGGGAAGAACAAGCGGGAATGAAAACATAATATTAGTAATTAGTAATAGAATAAAAAAGTTCATTCCGCGAGTACCGCTGTGAGGCGGGGAAGCGGAAACAAACGAAAAGAGAGGCGGCGCATCGCAAGATACGCCGCCTCTACTTTTTTATTCTCAAGTGACCATCGGATGAGTGGAGATTTTAGGATAATGCCTGAATCTCCGTTGCGGAAAGTCCGGTGTATTCTTCTAAAGTACGGGAACTACATCATCCACCATATAAAAAATCATCTACCGTCTCGTTAAGGAACCGGTTGAAGGGAAGGAGCAGGCGGAAATCGTCCGCCGTTTTTTGCGCCCAGTCCTTCGCGAGGAAATAAGTATCCGGTTTTCGGGAGACCACGCAAAAATCTTTATGTTTCAGGATATCGCCATGCGGTGTATCGGTGGGATAACCGGCAGGCATACGTCTCAGCGTCTCGCCCTCTAATTCGGGATAGACTTGCCGGAACGCGGGTTCCTCCAGGATATCGACAAACTCGTCCATGCGGTCGTAGATGTCGCGACGTAACTTCTTCAGCAATGCCGGTGGCGGGCACCACACCCCGCCGGAGAGCAAACATCCATCCGGTTCCAGGTGAATGTAGTAACCGGCCCGTTCGCTGGCACGTCCTCCGCGTGAGATATACGCCGCGAAGTGACACTTATAAGGAGTCTTGTCCGGCGAGAAACGGATGTCCCGATAGATGCGGAAGAGGCAATTCTTCGCCTCCACGCCCGCGATGTCCGGGTCGAACAAGGCAATACGGTTGATCAGCTCTTGCGTCTCGTCGATAAAGCCGAGGCGGATCCGGTCGAACCGTTCCTTGTTCGCTTGGAACCACTCGCGGTTATTGTGTGTTCGCAATTCCCGGAGGAACGCGAGGATTCGCTCGTTCATAAAACGTTATTTATGGTTCTATCACCCGTGTGACCTCAATCTCGTAGATCAGCGTGGTGTAAGGCTTGATCTCCGTGGAATAGGTACCATCCGATTGTTGCCGGGAAGCACTGCCCGCCGAGCCATAACCTAACGCTTGCGGGATCCAGATTTCCCAACGGTCGCCCGGATGCATATATTGCAAGGCGGTGGCGAAGCCATCGATCTTCTCGTTCACGTTGATTGTCGCGGGCGCTCCGTGCTCGAAAGACATATCCGTGAACACTCTACCATCGACGAACGTCCCCTTGTAATAACATTCCACCTGGCTGGTGAAATAGATAGGCTCGTCGCTATCGCCGGTCTCCAATACCTTATATAAGATGTATCCGGCGTTGCTTTGCGACTCCAGACGCTCGTAGCCTTCCATTTGCGTCTGTTTCTGGAACGCCTCGTCGTTTAGCTGCCGCCATTCCTCGTCTACGGGTAGCGGATCGTCCTCGTCGCTCCCGCAGGCGGGGATGACGAGGGCGCAAAGGCACACGCATAGAATCTGCCAAAACTTTCTCATACTCATTCGATGACTTTTTTCAGTAAACTCCTCATGCTGACTTTCTCGGCGATGATATCGCGCAGGCGATCGACGGGAACGCGTTCCTGCTCCATTGTGTCGCGGAAACGGATCGTTACCTGGTTGTCCTGCAAGGTATCGTGGTCCACCGTGATGCAATACGGCGTACCGATGGCGTCTTGCCGGCGGTAACGCTTGCCGATGGAATCTTTCTCGTCGTACTGGCAACGGAAGTCGAGGCGCAAGGCACGCACGATTTCCTCCGCCTTCTCGGGCAGTCCGTCTTTCTTCACCAACGGGAGCACCGCCAGTTTGATAGGCGCGAGGGCGGCGGGGAGGCGCAACACGACGCGCGTCTCGCCATTGGCCAATGTCTCCTCGGCGTACGAACCCGCCATGACGCTCAGGAACATACGATCCACGCCAATGGAGGTCTCGATAACGTAAGGCGTGTAGCTCTTGTTCAACTCGGGATCGAAGTATTGGATCTTCTTGCCGGAATATTTCTCATGCTGCGAGAGGTCGAAATCGGTACGGCTATGGATGCCTTCCACTTCCTTGAAGCCGAACGGCATCTCGAACTCGATGTCGGTGGCGGCGTTGGCGTAGTGAGCCAGCTTCTCGTGGTCGTGGAAGCGGTATTTCTCATCGCCCAAGCCCAATGCCTTATGCCATTTGAGGCGGGTCTCCTTCCACTTCTTAAACCACTCGATCTCCTCGCCGGGGCGGACAAAGAACTGCATCTCCATCTGCTCGAACTCGCGCATACGGAAGATGAACTGCCGCGCGACAATCTCGTTGCGGAACGCCTTGCCAATCTGGGCGATACCGAAAGGAATCTTCATGCGCCCCGTCTTTTGTACGTTGAGGAAATTAACGAAGATGCCTTGCGCCGTCTCCGGACGAAGGTAGACCTTCATCGCGCCGTCGGTGGTGGAACCCATCTCGGTGGAGAACATCAGGTTGAACTGGCGCACGTCCGTCCAATTGCGTGTGCCGGAGATGGGGCATACGATCTCGCAATCGAGGATGAGCTGACGCAAGTCCTCGAAGTTCGAGTCGTTCATGTCCTTTTTATAGCGCTCGTGGATCTCGTCCCACTTCGCCTGATGCTCGAGAACACGGGGATTGGTCTGGCGAAACTTCGCCTCGTCGAAGGCATCGCCGAACTTCTTGGCGGCCTTGGCCACTTCCTTGTTAATCTTCTCCTCGATCTTCGCCAAGTGGTCCTCGATCAGGACATCGGCACGATAACGCTTCTTCGAGTCCTTATTATCGATCAACGGGTCGTTGAACGCGTCGACGTGGCCCGAGGCTTTCCAGATTGTCGGGTGCATGAAGATGGCGGAATCGATGCCCACAACGTTCTCGTGGAGCAGCGTCATGCTGTCCCACCAATATTTCTTGATATTATTTTTCAACTCCACTCCATACTGGCCGTAATCGTACACCGCTCCTAAGCCGTCGTAAATCTCCGACGAGGGGAACACGAAACCATACTCCTTGCAGTGCGAAACCAATTTCTTAAAAACATCTTCTTGTGCCATACTATATACTAATTTGCTATGAATCCAACCTTTGAACCTGCAAAGTAAGTGATTTTTTCCGTAGTAACCTTCTAATTCGCGCGCCTATTCCGGTTCATCGGGGTAAAATACACATATGTCCGGGCCGGTAGCCCGTTTTCGCCGGTTAGAGAAGGGGCGAGAAGAGGCGCATGAACGACTCGGCGAGGCGTTGCTTGCGGGGACGCTTGAGCCAGCGGGAGGGCACCAGCCGTTCGCAGTAGCGCATATCGTGCAGAAATATTTGTTTCATACGGAGGGCGAACGCTTTTTGATAGACGAAAGCGTTGATCTCGAAATTGTGCTCGAAACTACGGAAATCCATATTGGCCGATCCGATGCTGACCAAGGCATCGTCGCAGACGACAAGCTTGGCGTGCAAGAATCCCGGTTGATAGAAATAGACATGGACGCCCGCTTTCACCATCTCGTCGATAAACGAGTGGCTTGCCATGTTTACCGTGCGGGTATCGGAATGCTTGGGCAACATCAGACGGACATCGATTCCGCCCAACGCGGCTGTTTGCAGGGCTTGGTTCAGGCCCTCGGTAGGGAGGAAATAGGGGGTTTGTATATAGATGTATTTCTTCGCGTTAGCGATCATGAAGATGGTGGCTTGCAGCAAGGTGCGCCATTGCCCTACCGGTCCGCTGGTAGCGATTTGCATGATATTGTCGCCATAGATCGCCGCCGCCGGGTAATAAATCTTTTCGTTGAGGAGTTTCTTGCTTACGACATACCAGTCAATCAGGAACACGGACTGAAGGCCGTGTACGCCCTTGCCCTCGAACTTGAAGTGCGTATCCCGCCATACGCCCCATGAGGAGCCTTTCGCGTAGCGGTCCGCGAGATTCATGCCGCCCATAAATCCTACCTTGCCATCGATTACCACGATTTTTCGGTGGTTCCGGTAGTTTACCTTGCTGGTGAGCCCGGGAAACGCCACCCGTAGGAACGCGTGCACCTCGATACCCGCCTCTTTCATCTCTTTGAAGAAACGGTCTTTCACGTTCCAGCAGCCCACGTCGTCGTAGAGGACGCGCACCTGTACGCCCTCCTTCGCTTTTTCGATCAGGAGATGTTTTACCTGATTCCCGATCTCGTCGTCGCAGAATATATAATATTGTATATGAATATGGTGCCTCGCTCGCTGGATTTCCTCCAATAAATCCTTGAATTTATCGGCCCCGTTCGTATAGACCGTGATCCGCGTACCGTAGAGCAACGAGGAGCGGTTGCTGTTGCTCAACAAGCGGGATAGCGGTTTGTAAGGCTCCGGTACGGCGCAACTATCCTGGGGCAATCTTCTCTGTTGCGACATTTTCATGATCCGCTTGTAGGTTCGTCGGGAGATAATCCGTTGCTTGCGGTTGTCTTGCCCGAAAAAGAAATAGAACAGCAAGCCCACGCCCGGCGCCAATAGGAGGACGATTACCCACGGTATCGTTTTCAGCGGATTCCTGTTCTCCGCGATGATGACCAATACCAATCCTACTATCGTGATGCCGTAGAGCAGGAAAAGAAGCGATCCGACGATATATTCTATGTGGATGGCCGCGAGCATATACCGATCAGGATTTGGGAGTCTCGTTCCGGCGTATCAGTTCCGCCGATTGGTATTCTTCTTGTAAATAGGTCTCGATATGCCGTTTCTTCTTGTCCTCCAAGATCTCGTTGATCGCGATGAGGATGCCCGTTTCCTCCACCTCGCCGAACTCGTGGTTGACCGCGGTGCCGAATACGCGCATCTTGGGCGATAAGCTCATGTAGGCGTTGACCAATGGCGGCACGTTGATACCGAACTTGCGGACCTCTTGGTTCAGCACCCGGTAATTGTCCTTGAAATTATCGTAGTGGAAGAGCGAGCGCATCTTCTCCACATCCGTATGTGTCTCTAAGGGATGGATGGGGGTAATCAGGCGATCCGGGTCGGGGAAATGCATCCCGAGGAAATACAAGATCATATTCCGGGCCTCTTGGTTGTAAGTGTTGTACATGGTCACCTTGCCGAAATAGTACCGCAGGTTGGGGTCGATGACCGAGAGGGCGCCCAGTCCATCCCAAAGATTATCCAGTACGAACAGGCTTTTCGTACGCGAGCGGGTGGATTGATAGTCCAAGGACACGAACGAACGCCCCAGTTCTACCGTATACGGAAGAATCTCGTGGATGAATTGGTCGGAGAAATGAAACAGGTGCGAGGTAGCCAGGATCGGTCTGCCCTCCGTGTCGAACCGCACGTCCGCGCCGCAAAGGAAGCGGTATCCGCCCAGTATCTGCTCCTCCTCCGGGCTCCATACGATTAGTTGGCGGTAAGCGTCCTCCATGGTGTCGAACTCGTCTATATCCACGGAGAATCCCGTCCCTCCGCCATAGTAGCGGAACGCGATCTCCCGTAAACGGCCGATTTCCCGCATGACGTTCGGGGCGTTGTGGGCCGTGACGATATAAATCTCGTTCTTGGATTTATTGGTGCTTCTTAAGCGCTTCTCTTGCGTTAATTCCGCCTTCAGAGCCGCTCTGTCTATCGGATTGATGATATCTTCCATATACGTCGTCTTTAGTCCTTGAGTTTGTAAACAATATCTTTCACCCACGCGGCCCATTCCGCCGGTTTCTTGCTCGTATCGAACGTTTGCCATGGGATGGGCTTCCCGAAGTAGATCCGGAAAGTGGCGTGCTTGCACCGGAACATCTCGTCCGGCAGGTAAATCATCTCGTAATTCATCCGGATGCCCAAAGCCTTGCGCAGGCGGGCGAGGTTGTAGAAGAAATGGGAGTTCCTCCCGTCGAAATAGACGGGCACGATGTCGCGCTGGTATTGTACCGCCTTTTGGATAAACGATTTCTTCCACTCCAGGTCTTGGATTTTCCCCTTGATCTTGCGGGAGCATAGCCCGGCGGGGAACGTGATGATTTGGTTGTCCGACGCGAATGCCTCCTCTAATACCCGGGCGTTATCCTTGCTTTGGGAGCCATGTTTGTTGATGGGGATAAAGATGGAGCGCAGGTTGGGGATGTAAAGCAACAGGTCGTTGACGGGATATTTGATATGCCCTTGGAAACGGGAGCCGATAATGGCGGAGAGGCAAATGCCGTCCAATCCGCCGAGCGGGTGGTTGGAGGCGAATATGTAACGTCCCTCGGAGGGGATGTTCTCCTCGTTCCTCAAGTCGAGCGTCAGGTCGAAATACTGGATGAGCTCGCGCATGAAGTCCACTCCGTCCTTGTCTTTATAGCGGGCCAGTATCTCGTTGATTTCATCTTGGTGGACGACGCGGATCAGATAATCCACGATGAAGCCCGGGATCTTGCGCGAGACCTTGGGGGCTTTCTGAGCCAATACCTTCTTTATGTCTATCCGTGTAACGCCTTCTGTTGCCATTTATGTAAGCTTATGGGAACAAAGATAAAGTTTATAATTAAAATTGTAGCGGGGTTCATAAAATATTTTATTCTTCCCCCGGAATATTCAACTGGTTCAGGCGTTTTTTTACGGATAGACGTACCGGTACCATTCCAAATCCTCGTACCATTCGTTCAGCTTGGGCAATTCGGCTTGAGGCACATAGATGGAGAGACCGGAGAAACGGTCGATGGCGATATAGCCACCGTTCGCGTAATAGCTACGCGGCGTGTTTGCCTTGTAGATAACCGCTTTATCCAACGCTTGCCGGAAAGCCTCGTATTGTCCCGCGGTGGCCAGGCGGGAAATGTAATCGTCGAGGTCGTACAAGGCGTGATACTGGCTGGTCAGGTGTTCCATGATTTGCAACTCGCTGACGGGTACGGCGAAAAGCTCCTCCTCGGTTTTCGTCTGGAATATCTCGCGGCAAGTCTCGGCTAACGCGTCCAGTTCGTCGCTCTTGACGACGGATACCGTTCCCGCCGAGTTCTTGTAATAGTTATAGAACTCGGTCGCTATGCCTACCGCGTCTACCTCGTCGGCGAACATCTTACCCATGAAAGAGGAATAGGGGAATCCGTTCCCCAATATTTCCGTGGGCGATCCGATCAGGTAATCCGCGCGTTCCCGCAAAGCGTAAAAGACCTCGGTGGAGGCCATATAGCAAGCGTCGAACAAGAGGAAATCGAAATGGAAAGGAGATAGGGCGGAGGCGAGCTCGTTGAGCTCGATAAAGTCGTTCCCGTCTTGCCCGAACGAGCGGAGATAGCTCCGGGTGTCCGAGGGCAACCATGCCGTTCCGTGGCTCCAAAGCACCAGGCCGTATCCGTCTGCGGGGTATTCCCGGATAACCTTGTCGAGTATGTACGTGAGTGTCTCCGGCGAGGCAGAGCTATGCGCGTCTTCCTCGAACACCTCTACATCCGTCTGGAGCGCCACGCCGTTCTCTACCGTAATCCGGAAAAGGCGGGGGCTCTCGCTTCGGGTATCGATATACACCAATAGATTGCCATTGTCCAGCCCGTCTTTCTCCAATCCCTCCTCGATCCATTGGATGTTCGTGTAGGCGTTGCTACTGAGGTTATTATCTCCGGCGATGTAGATCAACACGGTGCGTCGGGGGGATGGTTCCGCCTCTTCTTTCTCGCAAGCGATGAGCGAGAGGAGGCAGAGGCAGGTGAAAAAGATATAGGTAATTCTCATGATTGATATCGTTTTATAGTTTTACTTTTTTGACCTTGCCTTCGCTCTCGTTGTGGAAACGGTCGACGGCCGTTACGACATAGCGGTATTTGACCTTCCCTTTCTCGTACGGAAGTTGGTAACGCGTCTCTCGTGTAATCGCCTCTATCTTGGAAGGATCGCTGATATCGATCGGCTCCCCGTCCGCGAAGCGATAGACGACGAAGTAGGAGGCGAGCTCCGGGTTTGTACGGCTTTGCTGGGCTTTCCAGTGGAGGATGTAACCTTCCGGGGTCCATTCCGCCTTGAGCCGTCTCACCTCTTTGGGAGCCCGGTCGTGCTGGTGGGTGTAAGCCGGGATAAGCGCCGGATAGCGATGATAGTGCCGACGCAAGCTATCGGCTATGCCTTGGTTGTTCCACAAGATCTCGTTCGCCGGCCAGAAGCAATTCCCTTTCACGTGTGTCAAGGCGCGCTCGTAGCGCATCTTGCGGGTCAGCTGGTTCGCCTTCATGGTCCGTGCCACGTCTTGCCCGATGTAAAGATGCCCGCCATTCGCGTTCTTGTTCCACCACTGGATCAAAGTGATATAATCGGCCGCGGGATGGCCTATCTCCCAATAGATTTGCGGGATGTTGTAATCGATCCAGCCTTGCTGTACCCAATACGTGATATCGGCGTAAAGGTCGTCATAATTTTGCAAGCCGTTCGTATCGCTACCGGAGCCGTCGGGCGTGCTTTTCTTGTTGCGGTAGATGCCGAACGGGCTGATGCCGAAGCGAACCCATGGTTTAGCGAGCAAGATAGTACGTTTTAGCTCCTGGATAAGTATGTTTACGTTTTCCCTCCGCCAATCGTCCCGTTGGGCCTCGGTGTATCCGGCCCGTAAGCCGTACTTCCGGAAGCTTTTATCATCGGGGAAGGGCATGCCCGCCACGGGGTAAGGGTAAAAGTAATCGTCCATGTGGATTGCGTCCACGTCGTAGCGCAGCACGATATCCCTCACCACGCGGCAAATGAATTGCCGGCATTCCGGCAAGCCGGGGTCGAATAGGATTTGCTTGTTGTACGTGACGAACCATTCGGGATGCCGGTGGTAGATGTGCGATTGGGCGAAACGGGTGTTTCCCGCCGTGCTGGCCCGGTAGGGATTGAGCCAGGCGTGAAATTCCATGTTGCGCTTGTGGCACTCCTCTATCAGGAAGACCATCGGGTCGAATCCGTCCGCGGGAGCCACGCCCTGCTCGCCGGTAAGGAAGCGGCTCCACGGCTCGATATCGGACTTGTAGAACGCGTCCGCCTCCGGCCGTACCTGGAAGATGATCGCGTTGATGCCGCATGCCCGTAAGCGGTCGAGCTTGCGTATGAAGTCTTTCCGCATCATCGCGGGGGTCATCTCCTTATATTCGCCTTGGAAGGCGGTTTGTATCCACGCGCCCCGGAACTCGCGCTTGACCTTTTCGCTCGCGATGGAGCCCGGCTGGGGCCGCTCGCGTACCGTGGAGCAAGAGGTGATGACGCAGAGGAGTAGGACGCATACGACACGGAAATAGGAAACTGGCATAGTATCTCGCTTTATTCGTGAATTTTCCGGCAAAAGTAGAAGATTCCCCGCATATATGAAAGAGATGAACGGGAATAAAGGCTATCTTCGCGTGGAAGAAAAACAGAGAAAGGGTGCATATGTCAGAGAGCAATTCGATATTTATCAAGGGAGCGCGTGTCAATAACCTGAAGAATATAGATGTAGAGATCCCGCGGGACAAGTTGGTGGTGATAACCGGCCTGTCGGGGAGCGGCAAGTCGTCGCTGGCGTTCGATACGCTCTACGCGGAGGGGCAACGGCGTTACGTGGAGAGCCTTTCCGCCTACGCCCGCCAGTTCCTGGGGCGGATGAGCAAGCCCGAATGCGACTACATCAAAGGAATCCCTCCCGCGATCGCGATCGAGCAGAAGGTGAATACCCGCAATCCCCGCTCGACGGTAGGGACATCGACGGAGATTTACGATTACCTGCGCTTGCTGTACGCCCGTGTGGGGAAGACGATTTCCCCGCTATCCGGCACAGAGGTGAGGAAGCACCAGGCGAGCGACGTGGAGCGTGAGGTGATGCGCTATCCCGCGGGCACCCGTTTCGCTATTTTCGCTCCGGTGGTGCTGCCGGAAGGCAGGGATATGAAAGAGCAGCTGGAGATTCTCCGGAAAGAGGGCTACGTGCGTCTGGCGGTGAACGGTACGATTTACCGCATCTCGGAGGTCCTGGCGAGCGACGAGTTGCTCTCGTATCCCATCGAGTTGTTGATAGACCGCCTGGCCGTGTCCGACGATAAGACGTTGCGCGGCCGCTTGGCGGATTCGGTGGAGACCGCGTTTTTCGAGGGGCGGGGGACGTGCCTGCTCCGGGTGTACGAAAAGGAGGGCGAGGTGCGGACAATGGAGTTCTCGAAACGCTTCGAGGCGGATGGGATGACCTTCGAGGAGCCTACGGAGATGATGTTCAATTTCAATAACCCAATCGGGGCGTGCCCCGTGTGCGAGGGTTTCGGGAAGGTACTGGGCATCGACGAGGATTTGGTGATACCGGACAAGAGCCTCTCGCTTTACGAGGGGGCCGTGGTGTGCTGGAAAGGGGAAGTCATGGGCTTGTGGGCGAAGGATTTTATCAAGAAGAGCGAGCGGTATCGTTTCCCCATCCATACGCCCTACTATCAGCTCACCCAGCGGGAGAAAGATTTGCTGTGGCATGGCGCTCAGGGGCTGCATGGCATCGACGACTTTTTTAAATTCCTGGAGGAGAACCTGTATAAAATCCAGAACCGGGTGATGCTGGCCCGTTATCGCGGCAAGACGGCCTGCCCGGCCTGCAAGGGCGCGCGGCTGAAGCCGGAGGCGTTGTACGTGCGGGTTGGGGGCAAGAACATCGCCGAGCTGGTGGCGATGCCGGTGTCGGAGGCGAAGGCTTTTTTCGATCACCTGGAATTGGACGAGCACGACGCCGTGGTAGCCAAGCGCTTGTTGATGGAGATAAACAATCGCTTGCGCTTCCTGCTGGATGTCGGGTTGGGATACTTGACGTTGGACCGCCTTTCCTCTACCTTGTCCGGTGGGGAGAGCCAGCGCATCAACCTGGCCACCTCGTTGGGGAGCAGCTTGGTCGGCTCGTTGTATATACTGGACGAGCCCAGCATCGGGCTGCATTCGCGGGATACCGATTTGCTCATCCACGTCCTGCGCCAGTTGCAGGCGCTGGGGAACACCGTGGTGGTCGTGGAGCACGACGAGGAGATTATCCGGGCGGCCGATTATATCATCGACATCGGCCCGAAGGCCGGGCGCCTGGGCGGGGAGGTCGTCTATCAGGGCGACGTGAATAACTTGCGGAAGTGCAGCGGAAGCTATACGGTGCGCTACCTGACCGGCGAGGACCAAATAGAGCTGCCGCCTTTCCGGCGCCCGTGGAACAATTTTATCGAGGTGCTGGGGGCCCGGAAGAACAACCTGAAGGGTATCGACGTGCGGTTCCCGCTGAATGTCATGACCGTCGTGACGGGCGTGAGCGGGTCCGGCAAGAGCTCGTTGGTGCGCGACATCTTTTACGAGGGCGTGAGGCGTTATCTGGATAACGCCGCCCATTTGGCGGTGGATTGCTCCGCCATCCGGGGCGACCTGCGGATGCTCCAGGCGATCGAGTTTGTCGACCAGAACTCAATCGGGAAAAGCTCCCGTTCGAACCCCGTGACCTATATCGGCGCCTACGACGAGATTCGCAAACTGTTCGAGGAGCAACCCCTGGCGAAGCAGATGGGCTACAACGCCGCCTATTTCTCCTTCAACAAGGAAGGAGGGCGTTGCGAGGAGTGCAAGGGCGAGGGGAAGATTACCGTGGAGATGCAGTTTATGGCGGACATCACCCTGGAGTGCGAGGCGTGCCACGGCAAGCGCTTCAAGCGGGAGGTGCTGGACGTGGAATACCGCGGGGCGAATATTTACGACATCCTGGAGATGACCGTCGACCAGGCCATCGAGTTCTTCGAGCGCGGCGATGGGGCGCAGGAGAAGAAAATCGTGAGGCGCTTGCGTCCCTTGCGCGACGTGGGCCTGGGATACATCAAGCTGGGGCAGACCTCCTCTACCTTGTCGGGGGGCGAGAACCAGCGCGTGAAGCTGGCTTATTACCTGGGCATGGAGAAGCAGCAACCGACGTTGTTCGTCTTCGACGAGCCGACCACCGGCCTGCATTTCCACGACATCAAGACCCTGCTGAGGGCCTTCGCCGCGTTGCTCGAGAAAGGGCATACGGTCGTTATCGTGGAGCATAACATGGACGTGATAAAATGCGCCGACTACGTGATCGACCTGGGCCCGGAAGGGGGCGAGGCCGGGGGCCAATTGGTATGCGCCGGCACACCGGAGGAGATTGCGGCTTGCGAGGCCTCTTACACGGGACGCTTCTTGCGAGAGAAACTTTGAGATTTTTTTTCATCATTGCTTTAAAATATTTACCTTTGGGCCATTAAAAACGAAGAAATGATGAATACTTGTAAAATCGACAACGCGTTAACTTCTTTTACCACGCTGGGTTTGGCGAAAGACGCTAATTTCTTAGCAAGCAAGCGCTATATAATATAATAAGGTATAAGGAGAAGCCCGGGCGGGGAGCGGTTCGCTCTCTGGCCGGGCTTCTCGTTTTCTTGTGGGTGATGGTTTGCCCGCTCGCGGCGTGGGGGCAGGATGTTTGGGATGGTACGGCTGATGTAACTTGGTATAAAGATTCGGAATCCTCATTTGAAATCACCACCCCCGAACAACTGGCGGGCTTGGCGCAGCTGGTGAATGAAGGCACTGAGGATTTTAAAGACAAGATCATCAAACTTGATGAGGACATTCGATTGAACGAAACCTCCAATTGGGAAAGCTGGGATGACACTAACAAGCCCGATAATGAGTGGACAGCGATAGGTGCCGATGCCAAACTCTTCAAGGGCACCTTCGACGGGCAGAACCACACCATCAGCGGTATCTATATCAGCAACAGTAACGATAATCAAGGCCTTTTCGGTTACGTGTACGACGGAATGATACAAAACCTTTCCGTGGCGGACAGCTATATTCAAGCGAGAAATTATGTCGGCGGCATCGTAGGGTATAATAATAACGGTACGGTGTCGAATTGCTCCAACAGCGGTACGGTGACAGGGGGACAAATTGTCGGCGGCATCGTGGGGTATAGCTCTGGTAGTGGTAGTGGTGGTAAGGTATCGAATTGCTCCAACAGCGGCACAGTGACAGGAACACTTTGGGCCGGCGGCATCGTAGGGGAAAATGTTGCTACGGTATCAGATTGCTACTATATGGAAAAGGAAGGTTTGCAAGGTGTAGGTAGTGGCAGTGGAACAAGCACAAATGTCAAATCGAAAACCCCGGAAGAATATGAGAGCGGCGAGGTAGCGCGCCTATTGGATGAAACGGGAGAGATTTGGGGGCAAGACTTCGATAAGGGCTATCCCGTGCCCCTCGGCAGCCTGAGCGAGGAGGAGCGAAAGGCTTGTAAGATTTATAGCGTGACCTTTACTTATACGCTTCCGGTTGAAGGAGCAGAAGAGAAAACAATCACTCTGTACGGCAATAGCGACACTCCGCTCGTCGCGCCGGAAGAGACGGCGGTGGAGGGATATGCCGTGACATGGACGCCGGAATTGCCGGTGACTTTCGGTACGGAAAATCCAACATTCACGGCTACCTTCACCAAACTTTATACGTTGACGATCACCCAGCCCACCAAAGGCGGTACGATAAGCGCCACGGTAGGCGAAACGCCTGTTGAGGAGGGCAAAGGAGAAGTAGCGAAAGGTGCGACTGTCACCCTCGAAGCCACTCCAGCCGCGGGTTACAAGTTAGTCGAATGGGACGTGAAGAAAAGCGATGGAGGCGAATCGGTAACGATTACGGACAATAAATTCACAATGCCGGCGGGTAACGTAACGGTTACAGCGACCTTTGAAAAGAAGCCGGAACCCGAGCCAGAGCCCGAACCCACTCCGGAGCCGGAGCCCACTTACTACCGCGTCGACCTCCGTCCGGTGGAAAGCGCGACGATAATCCCATCCGCTCAATGGGTGGAGGAAGGCGGCACGCTCACCTTCACGGTCGAGATAGAGGAGGGCTACGTGGCCGACGGGATGGTGGTCACCGTCTCGCAGGGCGCGGGCAAGGCGGTCGAGGTAGAGCCGGACGCGGAGGGCGTT
>DXEN01000041.1 GCA_019114945.1 Candidatus Parabacteroides intestinigallinarum
AATTTGAAATCTGAAATTTGAAATCTGAAATTTGAAATCTGAAATGATTAATGTATCAAGTTCTTACCCGTCATATCAGCCGGTTGCTCCAGCCCCATGATGTGAAGGATAGAAGGAGCGACATCGGCCAAGATACCGTTCTCCACCTTCGCATCCTTGTTGTTGGAGACATAAACGAAAGGAACCGGGTTCAACGAGTGAGCCGTATTCGGCGTACCGTCCGCATTCAAGGCATGATCGGCATTTCCATGGTCAGCGATGATAATCACCTCATAACCATTCGCTTTCGCGGCCTCTACGGTATCTCGCAAGCAAGCGTCGATCGTAACAACCGCTTTCTCGATCGCCTCGTACACGCCCGTATGACCAACCATATCGCCATTCGCATAGTTCACGACGATGAAATCGTACTTCTTCGTTCCGATCGCCTCCACCAATTTATCCTTCACCTCGTAAGCGCTCATCTCCGGCTTCAAGTCGTATGTAGCCACTTTCGGCGAAGGCACCAAGATGCGATCCTCGTTATCGTACGGAGCCTCGCGGCCACCATTGAAGAAGAAAGTCACGTGCGCGTATTTCTCGGTCTCGGCGATATGGAGTTGCGTCTTGCCTTGCTTAGAGAGGTACTCGCCCAAGGTATCGTCCACGTTCTCCTTATCGAACAAGATATGAACCCCCTTGAAGTTCGCGTCGTACGGCGTCATGCAGAAATATTGCAGACCCGGAATCGTATGCATACCAACTTCCGGCATATCTTGCTGCGTAAGCACGATCGTAAGCTCCTTAGCGCGGTCGTTACGGAAATTGAAGAAGATGACGACATCGCCCTCCTCGATAACCGCTACCGGCTTACCGTTCTCCACATGCACGATCGGTTTGATGAACTCGTCGGTCACGCCCTCGGCATACGATTCCTCCATCGCCTTCACCATACATTCGGCCTGCTTGCCTTGTCCATTCACCAAGAGGTCGTACGCCTCCTTCACACGCTCCCAACGTTTGTCGCGGTCCATCGCGTAATAACGACCTACGATCGAAGCTATCTTGCCACCTGTCGTCTTCAAGTGGTTCTCCAGCGTCTCGATAAAACCTTTGCCGCTCTTCGGATCGGTATCGCGGCCATCCATGAAGCAATGCACGTAGGCCTTCGTGATGCCATACTCCTTCGCGATATCGGTCAGCTTCAGCAAGTGCTCCAGCGAGCTATGCACGCCACCATCGGATACCAAACCCATGAAATGAATCTGCTTGTTGTTCTCCTTGGCGTAGCTGTACGCACGCTTGATCTCCGGATTCTCCTGAATCGTATTCTGACGGCACGCCCGGTTGATCTTCACCAAATCCTGGTAAACGACACGTCCCGCTCCAATATTCAAATGGCCGACCTCCGAATTACCCATCTGTCCGTCGGGCAAACCCACGTTCTCGCCCGATGCCTGCAACTGAGAGTTCGGATAAGTCCGCAACAGCTCATCCCAATACGGAGTCGGCGTGCAAGAGATCACGTCGTCTTTCTTTTTGTCACCGATTCCCCAACCATCACAAATAATTAAAAGTGCTTTCTCGCTCATGATTGTTACTGTATTTATGTTTATTCTGTTTTTGCCTTTTTCAGTCGCGAAGATAATTAATTCCCTCCTATTATCATTTCCTTGGATGTTATTACTTTCGCGGAAGATATGGAAAAGGATATACAAGATAAGGATTTAGGGGTTATCCGGCTACGTACCTCGGCACGGGCCACCCGCTATACGATCAAGGTCTCGCGGGGAGCGATCATCGCTACTATGCCTATCGGAGGGAACGAGACCCGTATGCGTACGTTTATCCAAGAGAATAAGGATCGGTTGCTCAAAGCAATCCAAAAGCATCCGACCCGACCCGCGATCGACGACCATACGGAACTGCAGACCGCCTCTTTCCGCTTGCGTGTGTTCCGGACAGACCGGACGAATTTCTATATGCGCATGGAGAACGACGAGTTGCGCATCGCCTGCCCCATCGATACCCATTTCGAGGAAGAACGGGTACAAGCCTTATTGAAATCGATGCTGGAAAGGGCTTTGCGCCACGAGGCCAGACGCTTGCTTCCGGAACGCTTGACGCAGTTGGCTCGCGAGCATGGCTTTACATTCTCCGACGTAAAAATCAACAACAGCAAGACCCATTGGGGAAGTTGCTCCATGCGGAAAAGCATCAACCTCTCCTTATCACTCATGCTGCTCCCTTGGCACTTAATCGATTATGTGCTCCTGCACGAACTTTGCCACACGATAGAGATGAGCCACAACGAGCATTTTTGGCACCTGATGGATAAAGTAACCAACCAGCGGGCCATTTCCTTGCGGAACGAGCTGAAAAACTATCACACCTTGTAAGAGGAGGACGGGCCACCCGCATATGACATTCCTAAGACCCGCTTCCGATTATTGGGTCAACGAGAAGCGCAGGCTGATTCCGTAATTCGAGTTGGAAGTCGGATACGAGGAAGTCGACACGATCGGCTCGTTGATCTGCAAATCATAGAAAGCGCGCAACGTCAAGGCACGGCTCAAAGCGTAATCGGCGGAGAACTGAATCGTCTTCGCGATATTCCCGCTGGTAGCCTGCGTCAACCGCTCCTCAATCTTCCGGATAAGCGACATAGTCTTACGGAACGAGAAGTCCAAACGCACGGTCAAGTCGTTGCTGAAATTCTCCTTGGCTTTCATCTTCAATACCTTGTTGAATTCCGTCAATTTATATCCGACCCCGATGATATACTCGTTGGAAAGCGACTCCACCAATTGGAACGAGGAAATATTCAGGTTTAAGTTGCGCGTCTTGCGGAACTCCAACCGGCCGGTCATATTATTCAGCAACGTGGCGTCCACGCCAAATAAGGGATTGAACCCCTCCGTAATGCTCACGGAGGAGATATCGTAAGGCGAGGAGGGCACGGGATTGCCCGTCTGGATGTCCGAGACAAAGCCCAAGTCACCCACCCCGGCGGATTGCCAATCCAAGAACGACGAATAAGAGCCCACACTATACGAACAAGTATACCGATGGCTCAACATCATGCTCTTAAAATATTTACGGATAAAGGGGATACGAATCAGTCCATCATATGTTATACTCCAGTTCGGGAGCAGGCTCCGCACGGAGGGGAAAGGCGAAAGACTGATCTTCTCCGGATCCTTACCGGTATAAGCCGCTAAGAAAGCCGGGATCAACACCTCCAAGGAGTTCTGGCTAACCTCGCCGGTCGTTTCCGCGTTATAAGGCTTTCCCGCCAAGGAATGCCCTTGCATGAAACCGGTAGAAGGATACGTCGTCCCCACGTACGCTCCATTCAAGCGACGTGCGATCACCTCCCGATTCGCGATAAAATCGTCGAACGCGCTTGAGGCATAACCATTATTCGCGTTGCCAATTCCCTTGAACACGCTCCGGATCGCGACCGTAGTCATCGTGAAACTTCCGCCCATTTGTTCCGGCATACCGGTTTGCATATAATAGACATCCGTGCTACGTGTATCCACCCGGTTGGCGTTCAAGTCGATCTTCAAACCGGGAATAGGCTCTAAATTCGCACGGATGGTCAAGTTCTTGGAACTATTGATCATGGCGGGTGTCGTCAGGTTCTCGTTATGAATCAACCAGCCCCGCTCGTCCGCCTCGTTAATGAAATCCCTCCGTACCGCTCCGAAAGCGAATCCCAGGCCCGGTGCCAGTACGCCCGAGCGTCTTTGCCCGAACATATCGCCCACGCCGGGCGCGTAACCCGGTAGCATCATTCCATCCACGATAGAATATTGCACATTCAAGCGACGGAGCATCATCAAGAAGCGGCTGCTGTATTCCGCTATTTTCGTTAATCGTCCTTCCCATTTCTGCGGACCGGGCACGATCGTCAGCTTCAAATGTGCCGTATCTTGATTCAAGATCATCACCTGAGCGAAATTAATCGGCTTATACTTAATCTTATAGACCTTACCATCCGCCCCACGGGCCGTAATACGTACCTTCTTCGTAAACATACCATGCTGCACCACGGTACCGCTGTCCGGATTTAGTTGAATCTCTTTTTCCAGCTTCACCTCTTTTTTCTTCTTCTCGGTTTGTCGCCCGCGGGCATTCGTGCGGGAAGAAGCCATGAACTTCTGGTTTATCTTTTTCAGATATTTGTTCTTGTTGTAAAGCGCTTGGAAATTGAAACTTCCTTGCCAATCGAACTGGCGTTGGTTCTTGATGGTATTTCCCATCTCCAATTCCTGGCTCGCCACATCCGCCCCCTTATCCCAGTTATAAGAGGCGTTATAAGCCAACGAGCTATTCGCCCAATCCAACACGGGGATGAACTGCAGGGGAAGATTCCACGTCACATTAAACTGCTGGTCATATTTCAATGGCGTACCCAAATCTCGGATACTTTGCTTCACGGAATCCTTCCATACCTGATACGCATCTGGATTCAACTCCTTGTTGACCTGCACATTCGGTTCCTCGATGCGGGCGTTCGTCCCCGAGGTGAAGGTCATGCTCAAGTTGTTCGTGAAATCCCAGCGCAGGCTGAAGGCTCGATCCCATAAGAAATTACTACTATACGAGAGCAATTGGTTTCCTCCGCCCGTCGATCCGGTCAGGTCGCGCATCTTGATCTCGTAATAGTTTCGGGTCATCGCGGTCTGGAAACTGATATTCGAAGGAACATAATTCAACCCGAATTGCTTGAGGTATTTCGTATATCCATTGTTCTTCTTCAGTTTCTCGAAGGGACGGAAAGGCCGCACATAAGGCGTGTACGTATAAGCGAAATTCCCTTGGTAATTCTTCGTCGTCTCGTACTCCGTCTCCGGATTCTTCATACTGTTCTGGCTATACGCGTACCCAAGCGTAAAGTTCGCCGGATCATAAGGCATCGGGTTCTCGCTCCGGATATCCACCTTCACGTTGTTCAACGAAAAGCTCTTGATCGTGGTCTGCTCCAAGGAATATTCCTTGATCGAGTCGCGCTCTGCATCCGTATCCACCGCATCCAAAGCGTCCGAGAATTTGATATCCTGGTTCAACGGATCGTATTGGGGCGTGATAGTCTCTTTCGAATAGGCATAATAGAACGGGACACTAACCTTCCATTTCTCCGGGAACAACTTACCGAACTCGATGGATGTAGCGATGCTGTATTGCGAATAATCGTCCATACGGCGTTCGGACAAAGACTGATCCAACGCGCCGAAACCCGCGGTCTCTACCCGTCCGCTTACGTTTACCGTACCCAAGTCGGAAAGGGCTACATTCAGGTTCGCGTTCGCGGCCCATCCGCCCTGCTCGTCAAAATCGGTCATACGTAACTCGTTGACCCAAACCTCGCCACTCTTGATATCACTGGAGTTATTGCGCACGCCAATCATGATCACCTTCACCTCCGCCAAACTCGGATTTCCCACGATACTGATCGTATTGCGGGTGTTGTTCGGGTCGTTCTTGGAATAAACCCGCTGGTAACTGACATTCGACGCTCCCTGACGGCTCAACCGGTTTCGCTCCAGCTTCAAGTCCGTCAAGATTTCCAACTCGAAATCCAGCATATTGTTCTGTGGCCACACCTTCTCCTGGTCCGCGCTATTGTTCGTATTGTAAAGAATCGTGCTATGAGCCGTCAAATCCAAAGGCACCTCGTACTCGTAATAGTTGTTCTTGTAGTCCGAACCCAAACGCAAGAAAACAGACAGGTCACCGTTCTCCAACGCTTGCGCGTCGTTGATGGGCGCCTCCGCATGGGCGAACATCTGCAAACGCTTGTACCGACGCAGGTCGTACGCGGTCGATTTGTACACCGCCCGGGCATCCGCCGGGGAAAGATCCGATATCTGCATCGACAAGGCCTGCTCGTTTTGCTGGAGCAACTGGGGCTGGCTGGAATCGAACATACGACTCACGCCCGGAGGCAACACATAATTCACCGGTTGGCGCTGGCCATTCTCCTCGATATTCACGGAGGATACCACGATTTGCCCGTCCGTCTTCGGCGGAACGGTCGGGTCCGACAAATCCTGCTCGTACGTACGCCAATCGCCCCGCACCAGCTCGAACGACCCGAAACGCAACACGGTCGATTTCTTGAAACCGGTCATGTACATACGCATGAAACGAATCGTCTTGAAATCGCGGATCGAGCCTACCGTCTTCTCGAAATCCTTGATCGGGATCTTGAACAGGTACCATTTCACCGTTTCCCGTTTCCCGTTCATCAGAGTCACCTCCGGCGATCGCTCATCCACGATGTAATTCTCGCCTACCTGCAAGTCCTCCGGGCGGATAGACACCTTGTACTCAAAATATTTCTCCGTCTCGTTCAACGTATTATCCTCGTTGATATCCTCCACATCCGGCGTACTCTTCCCCGCGGTGGCGTATCGTTGCTCCGACTCCCGGGAATTGCCTTCCGTTCCATTGTAGCGTTTATAACGGGATAAGATATCCAATTCCTGCCTATCATAATCATCGCCCCGGAAATAATGGTAATCGTCTCCCGCCGGGTCGTTGAAAGGAGAGAACGGATCGTCCATCATGCGGGCGATAGCATCTCCAGAGAGTTTCGTCCGGAGTTTCTCCAGATACTCCGCGTACGTCGGGAAAAGCAACTCCTCCTCCGAGGAAAGACCATCCAAACCGATATCCTGCAACTCCCGGTTCTGGGCGTCGAACGCATACCCCGTGCTTTGCGTGCGAGGCACACGGCCCCATACGGTCGTATCCACCTTCGACAAATCACCATCCACCGGCATACCGTTCTCGAAGAACTTTTTCTCATCCTTCAAGACATCCTCGGAAATCTCGCCCAAGTTAAAATAAAGGTCGCCACCCTCGGCGGTCTCGTCATAAATGAAAGGATCCAGCAACCAGAACTCGATGTACTCATAATTGGCGGACTCCAAATCGCTGGGTTCGATCTTCCGGGTAATACCGCCCCAACGCCGCTCCGGATTGCCCAACGTACCGTCCGGGTTGATATTATCCGCGTCCAAATTGTAAGGGCCACGTTCGTTGGGATAAAAAGCCAGGTTTAGCACCGACAAAGTGGTGTTATCGTTCGTGGCTATATCGCGGTTCGGATAAATCTCCCGGTAATTGATGCCACGGGTGTAGTGGTTCGAGAGGTCCTCGTCCGTAAGGTGCCGGGGACGCGACGAGGAGCTGCGCCGCGTGAAGATACCATCCACCGTGTACCAAGCCAGCAAGGCGCGGTTTTGCCCATAAGTAATGTCGTTCACCCGGCTCGCCTCGGGAAACTTCGCATCCGCCGCGTCGTCGTAAGGCGTACTCGCCAGATTCCAAGCGTAAGGATTCAACAAATCCATACCGCTCTGCGTCGACTCGAAATCGTCCAGATACGAGTATTTTCCGGTATTGTCATTCTCGTAATGCCCCGCGATCAGATGAGCGAACTCCGCGTTGAACGACACCTGGCTGGGCTTCGTGAGGGTCAGGAGGGGTAATTTGTCGAACACGTTGGTCAGCCACTGGCTCTCCGTCTTATACGAGGTGTTCACGCCCCACAAGGTGTTCTTGATCGACTCATCCCCGATCGTGGTCTTCACCGTGAGTGGCATCTCCGACATATGCATGATCGTAGCGCCCAGCATGAAGTTCGGGTTGAACTGGTAATTCAAGTCCAACCCCACCATCGTCTTTCGTTGCATATTGAAAGTGGACTGGTTCTCCAACGAGACACTCACAGGGGTTCCGCTGGAGATGATACTCTCGTTCAGGATCGTCACGCGACCCAAGCTATAGTCCACGGTATAGTCCACGTTCTCGGTCAGGGTAGCGCCACCGGCGGTTACCCGCACGGATCCCCGAGCCACGTTGGTAGCGCCCAAGTCAATCTCCGAGCCCGACGAGGCCTTATACTCTCCGCTTAACACGAACTTATTCTTCTCCGCGATCTGGCGGGCGACGGTCAGGGTCGAGTCGTATAGCTCTTGGAATACGTATTTGCTGGCATAGGCGTTGCCCACCTCCTCCGCCAACTTGGAACCAAACGGCTCCACGCACGGGAAGATAATCTTTCCGGTCGACGAGAGGATCGTGTAACCATCGATAAAGTCGAAGAAACCATCCGGATTCGGGTTGTCGAACGAATCCAGCCGATCCACGCCCAATACCCGGATCAATAGCTCGTTGGCACGATTCCCCTCCGGCAGGTAATTCACGTACGTACCCGTCGAGTCGCTCTGATACATCACGTTCAATTGGAACTTCTCTTTCTGCACGGAATAAGCGCCCAAGGAATAGACGTTCTTCATCATCAAATCCCAGAACATCATATCGGGCGACATCGTCGTTCCTTTCAAGAGCTTCACATAGAGGCAATCCGTCGTATTCTCCTTACTATCCGTGGAAAACTCGCCCACCTGATACGTCCGCCCCCCATAAATAAAACTGAAGGCTACGCCCAACACCTCGTCGGGCTGCAGCTGCGTATTCAAGGAAATGTAACCCAGCTTGGTATTCAACGTATACTCGGACGACTCCAACAAGCGGGCGCTCTCCACCTTCTCGAAATCCCGACCGCCCTCGAAAGCGCCGCCCAAAGCCTGGGTCACCCGGCTGATATCGCGGGCATCCGGATATTGAGTCGTCAATGTCGTATATAGATTATTCGCGTCGTTCCGCGGACGCCGGTCCGATCCGGAGGGAATGACAAGCGCCGTGTTGCCAATGTTGCGCGTCTCGTTCTCGCCCAAGTCGGTGAAGGCGACGATGTTCCGGGACTGATCATAATTGCCCCGCTTATTCGTCACCCAAACCTCGATCTTCGAGATCTCGATGCCGGAAGTAATCGTAGGCAGGTTCGACATGAACTGATCGTAATTATCATAGAAATAATGCGCCAAGAAGAAGTGGCGGTTCTCATCATACTCGTCCACCTTGATCTCGAAAGGTTTCGTTTGCACGCCTCCCTTGGAGCTAACCGTTTTCGACTCGGATTCCTGCTGGGCGAACAAGGCGTTCACCCGCAACTTGCCGAATTGCAGATCCGCCTTCATACCAAACAACGCCGCGCCACCATTGATCAACGAGTTGCTGGTATTCATGCTTACGTTTCCGGCCTCTATCGACTTGATGATCTCGTCCTCCTCGCCGGTATAGGCCAGCTTCAGCTTCTGGGCGTCGAAGTCGAACGAGGTCTCGGTATTGTAATTCATGTTGAAATTCACCTTGCTACCCACCGAGGCCTGCACGTTCAGCTGCACGCTCTCGTCGAAATTGAAGAAGGTACGCTTACGCGAGCGCTCGGGCAACGAGGGGTCGTTGTTCTTATTGGTCTTCAAACCCATCGTGACCTCGGCGGAACCTTGCGTCCGCACCCGCACGCCACCCGGGCCGAATATCCGCTCGGCGGCCCCGATGTTGAATTGCATGTCGGTCAGGTTGAATTGCTTATTCGTCGCCTTCTGGAACTCCTCCTCGTTCTTCGCCCGGAAATAAGAACGGAGCGATTGCTGCATGGAATAATCCTGATACTCGGCCGGGGTCAGGCTCATGGGGGTACCTATCTCCATATCGCCCAATTTCGTACGGACGATGTAAGTATTGGTTTCCAAGTCGTACTCGATGGAAGTCTTCACGTTCTCCGGATCCCGCAAGTCGGCGGGCGACTTCCGGACGATATCTTGATATTCCTCGGGGGAAGTCTTCGCCACCGGGTAGCGAGGGGGGATCGAATCCTCCGGCGCCGCTACCAGCTCCAGCTCCGGCAAGGTGGAGGTATAAGCCAAAAAGTCCGCGTTCAGCGAGTACATCCCCACGCCGAACAACAGCACCATCCCCCATAGGAAATATTTCAATATCCGTTTCTTCATTCCATCAATTGTCAATTATCCATTGTCAATTGTCGCTATAGCATCCTGAGCGCCGTCTTGATGACCTGCTCCACCGCCAGCTGGGGCGAGCCTTTCAGGATCGCGGAGACCGCCTTTTGCGAGGCGGCCTTCTGGAAGCCCAACATCACGAGGGCGGCCACGGCCTCCTCGGCCACCTCCCCGTTCGCGGGAGCCGCCAAGGACGTCGCCTCGGGTACGTCCGCCAAGGGCTTCACCTTGTTCCGCAGGTCCACCAGGATGCGCTGGGCGGTCTTCAAGCCGATTCCCTTCACGGCGGTAAGCGCCGCCTCGTTTTTCGAGCCTATCACCTGAATCAATTCGGTCGGGGGGAAAGAGGAGAGAATCATCCGGGCGGTATTCGGGCCCACGCCGGACACGGAGGTCAGCAACAGGAACAGCTCCCGCTCCACCTTCTCCGCGAAGCCGTACAGCAGATGGGCGTCCTCGCGAATCACCTCGTAAACGTAAATCAATCCGCTCGCCTTGCCCCCGAAGGCGCTATATGTATTGAGGGAAATACTCAACTCGTAGCCGATGCCGCCGCACTCCAAAATCATCCGGGCGGGGGTAAGCTCCACGATGTCTCCCTTTATATATTCGATCATCCAACACGTTTTTAGAATTCGTACCTATTATAACGCAGAATTGCCCGAAAGCGTATATAAGCGCGGAGAAAATTTATCAGCGCCCCCGAAAGGGACAATAAAGGGAAAACAAGGAACACCCGCACGGACCGGGAGAGGGCGCGAGGCGCCTCACCAATAAATCAGGCCGAGCGTCCCGCAAGCGACCAGGCCGGCGCCCAGAAAGGCGTAAAACACGCGCGCGCCGCCCCGACCGAACCAGTTCACGAACATCATCGCCCCGCTTGTCTTGAAGTACCAATCCAGATTCAAGATAGCCGCGACCATCGAGAACAGGCCCAAGGCGATGAACAAAATCAAGATAAAATATTCCGAAGGCTCCATCCGCGCGCGTCTTTATTGAATCGTCACGGTACGGGAGCCATCGGCGTTCTCGGAAAGCGTAACGGCCACCACGTCGCCCGGCAAGAGCTCCTCCACTTTCTCCGGCCACTCAATGAAGCACAACGCCCCGCTATAGAAATAATCCTCGGTGCCGATATCCTCCGCCTCGCTCAATTTGTTGACACGATAGAAATCGAAATGATAGATCAACTCGCCCGTCGTATCGCTCCGGTACTCGTTGATGATGGCGAACGTAGGGCTATTGATGACGTCCTCCACGCCCAATTCCTCGCAAATCGCCTTGATAAAAGTTGTCTTACCCACGCCCATCGGCCCGTAGAAAGCGAACACCGTCCGATCGTCCATCCCGGCGATGAACTCCCGCGCCGCCTCGCGTATCGACTCCACGTTCTTTATTTGTATCGTACTCATCCTTGTTTGACTTGACTAAACTTTATTTCCCCCGCGAAAATACGCAAACCCCTATCATCCACCAAAGGCAAGCGCCTTTTTATTTCGGCTCCATCGTGATAAAGGGCACCAGCATCTCCTCCATCGAGATTCCCCCGTGCTGGAAGGTGTTCTTATAATAGGAGACATAATAATTATAATTGTTCGGATAGGCGAAGAAACGCTCGCCCGACGCGAAGATGTACTTGCTGCTCAAGTTCGGCGAGGGCAGGCCCACCTTCTCCGGATCGCGGATCTCGAACACCTCCCGCGGGTTATAGCTCAGGTTCTTGCCCACCTTGTAGCGCAGGTTGGTATTCGTGTTCTTGTCGCCTATCACCCGGATCGGGTCGTTCACGCGGATCGTCCCGTGGTCGGTGGTCAGGATTACCTTCCCGCCCCGCTCGGCGATACGATTGAACAGGCCGAGCGTCGAGGAATGGCGGAACCACGACTTCGTGAGGCTCCGGTAGGCCGCCTCGCTTTGCGCCAGCTCGCGGATCATCTTGCTCTCCGTCCGGGCGTGCGAGAGCATATCCACGAAGTTGAGCACGATCACGTTCAGCTGGTTGCGCGCCAACGAGGGAATCGAGGCCAGCAGCTTCTCCCCGTATTGCGAATCGTACACCTTATTATAGGAGAACGTGTATTTCTTCCGGAAACGGTCGATTTGCGTCTGTATCAGCGGAGCCTCGTTCAGGTTCTTGCCCTCCTCGCTCTCCTCGTCCACCCACAGGTCCGGGAACATCCGCTCGATCTGGGCGGGCATCAGGCCGGAGAAGATCGCGTTGCGCGCGTATTGCGTAGCGGTCGGGAGGATGCTGTAATACAGGCTCTCGTTGAAAGAGAACATCGGGGCGAGCAACTCCTTCACGACGCGCCACTGGTCCAGCCGGAAATTATCGATGAGGATGAAGAACACCTTCTCGCCCTTGTCCAGCATCGGGAAGACACGCTTCTTGAACAGGTCCGGGCTCATCAACGGGCGGTCGTCCGGATCGCGTATCCAGTCCTCGTAGTTCTTCTTCACGAACTTGGCGAAAGCGTTGTTCGCCTCCTCCTTCTGCATCCGGAGCATATCGAGCATCGCCACCTGGCTGTTCTCCAGTTCCAGCTCCCAATACACCAGCTTCTTGTACAGGTCCATCCACTCGTCGGCCGTCAGCGAGTCGTTGATGCGCGTGCCGATGCGGGCGAACTCCTGTTGGTAGCCCACGGTGGCGGCCTCGGATATGATCACGTTCTTGTGCACGTTCTTCTTGATGGAAAGCAGCAGCTGGTTGGGGTTGACCGGCTTGATCAGGTAGTCGGCTATCTTGTTGCCGATCGCCTGGTTCATGATGCTCTCCTCCTCGCTCTTGGTCACCATCACGACCGGCACGTTCGGGGCTATCTCCTTGATTTGCGACAACGTCTCCAGCCCCGTCAGGCCCGGCATGTTCTCGTCGAGGAAAATAATGTCGAACGCCTGCTCGCGGCAGCAATCAATCGCGTCCTGCCCGCTCACCACCGGCACCACCTCGTATCCCTTCTCCCGCAAGAACATCATGTGCGGCTTCAGCAAGTCGATCTCATCGTCCGCCCAAAGCACCCTGTCTTTCCTCGTCGCCATATTCGTATCCCAATTTATTCGTTCATACTCGTGTCGCTCACAAATGTAGGAATCTTCTTCCGAAATAACAACGAGGCGCGCCGGATGTTTCGTATACGCTTCCGTTTATTAAACACTTTTTATTCGTATCTTCGCGAATGGAAACATCAAAAAGCGGATAGATTATGGAAACGACGACAACCCCTTCCTTGAGAACATTCGAGGTAACGATACCGGAGCAATACACCGATACGTTGAAACAATTCATCAAGGCGCTGAAAGGAAAGATAAAAGCAGAGAAGAAAACAGGCCTCGACGAGGCGCTGGAAGACGTGAAAGCCGGGCGGGTGTACCGGGCTCAAAGTACAAAAGACCTCATGGAACAAATTTTAGGATGATGAGATATTCAATCAGTTATACCAAGAAATTCAAGAAAGATTTACGTCTTTGCAAAAAGAGAGGATATAATATGGAGTTGTTCGAACAAGTATCCACATTGCTTGAAACGACTGGCTCCCTGCCTCCCGAGTATCGTCCCCACAAATTATCCGGCAAATACGCCGGGCTGTGGGAATGCCATATCCAAAGCGATTAGTTGCTAATCTGGAGCCAAGACGACACGGAACTCACCTTGCTCCTGACCGATACCGGTACGCACGCGGACTTGTTCTAACCGCCTCCCTCTTATTTATACCGCGGTAAAAAGGGCATTCGAGCCCTCGAAAACGCTTTCTACCGCGGTAAAAACCATTTCCGACGGGTCAAAAGTCATTTTTACGCGCGTAGAAGGCACCTTCCAGACATCGAAAGTCATTTTTACTCCGGTAAAAAGGGCATTCAGGCCCTCGAAAACGCTTTTTACCGCGGTAGAAACCATTTCCGACGGGCCAAAGGCCGTTTTTACGCGCGTATCAGAAGGGATAGCCGATCGCGAAGTGGTATCCCATGCCTTCCTTGAAGCGCGGGATGTTGTAATAGCCCTTTTTCCCGGTATCGTAAGGGAGGTGCAAGCCGATGCCCACGTCGAAACGGATAACGATGAACGAGAGGTCGTAGCGCAGGCCGAACCCCGTGCCCAGCGCCAAGTCGTTGAGGAAGCTGCCCCATTTCAATTGCCCGCCGGGGCGCCCCTCGTCCTGCCGCAAGAGCCAGATATTCCCGCAATCGAGGAAGGTGGCGCCGTGCAGGTCTCCCAAGATAGGGAAACGGTACTCCAGGTTCGCCTCGAACTTGATGTCGCCCGTACGGTCGATATAGGCGTATTGATTGTCCGCGCTATTTTGGAAATAACGCCCGGGGCCGATGCTGCGGATCGTGAACGCGCGGATGCTGTTCGCCCCGCCGATGTAGAACTGCTCGTTGTACGGCGAGGTGCGGGCGTTGCCGTAACTGTAAATCGCCCCCGCCATCACACGCCCCACCAGGTGCTGCTTCTTGCCCAGGTCGTAGTCGTAGCGGGCCTCCAGGATCCCTTTCAGGAACTGGGCGAAGGGGTTGCCGAGCAGTTTTTTCCCCTCCTTGCCAAAGCGCTCGCCCGCCAGCGCGTAGAGCCCGTTCACGACGAGCCCCGCCTGCGTGACCGAGGCTTGCCACCACAAGTGGTGCGCGCGGTCGGTCAAGGGCGAGTCGTCGTACGTATAGGTGTAACTCATCGAGGGCACGAACTGGTCCTGCAAGCTCTCCTTCAAGGCCCGGTTCACGTTGGTGATGCTATCGAACTCCGCCGTCGTGCGCTGGAGCAGGTTGTAAGCCAGCTTGAACGGCGTGACCGAGTGGCGCGACGTGGCCGAGGGCTGGAACTCGTAAGCCGCCTCCCCGCCAAAGGCCAGGAGCTTGAAGAAGCGGGCGCGGTTCATCTGGTCGGCGTAAAGGCGGAAAGTGGTGGCGGCGGGCATGTCCATGTCGCGGCGCCCCCACGCGGGGAACAAGACGCGGGGAAAGGTCAACGTGGTAGACAATCCCAGCTCGTAGCTGTTTATTTTCGAGCTGTTATCGTCCAGCTTGTTCCCGGTCTGCCACTCGTAGGAGCCGCGCAACTTGACGCCGAACGTCTCGCCCCCGCCAAAGATATTGCGCTTCGTCACGCTAAACACCGCGCCCGGCCCCACTTGGTCGTTGCTCTTCGCCGTGACGTTCAGCTCCAGCTCCCCGTCCAACGGCAGGTCGTAAGCCGCGTTGACGCGTAGGTCGAGCGTATCCTGCCGGCGCGTGGTGTCGCGCGGAGCGTAGCTCAGCTCCGTATAGCGGAAAATGCCCAGCCGCGCGAGCGCCGTTTGCGTACGCTCCTGCGCCCGCTGGCTATACAGATCGCCCGGCTTGAGATAAAGCCGCTTGTAAAGGACGGAGGGGCGCACCCGCAGCTTGCCCTCGTAGTGAACCGTCAGGTTCTTGTAGCGAACCGAGTCGGTAGGCGGCTCGTTGTTGTAACCATTCAGCCAAACGGATATGTCGCCCAGGCGCCACGTGCGCAGCGCCGTGCGGGGAAGGCTCTCCTTGGGGGCGACGCGCAGCGTCACCTTGCCGGGCACGAGGGTGGTATCCGCCTGATAGGTAATGAAGTCGGGGCGGAAGTAATAATAGCCGTTGTCGCGGAGCATCGACGAGATACGCTCCCGCTCGGCCTGCAGCCGGACCACGTTGAAGGGGTCGCCCGTCCGCAGGAGACGCTCGCCGGCGGTGGCGTCGATCAGCGAGTCCGCCCGGTGGCGGATGTGGACGTACTCCACGCTGTCCAGCGTGTACGGATGATTCATGGTAATCGTGTACGCCAGCTTGGCCTTCCGGGGATTCTTCTCGTCGGGGATTACCTCGAACGCGCTCTCCCCCTGGAAATAGCCATACTCGTTCAGCAGGTTCCGGGCCACCTTGACGCGCACCTCCGGATTCACGGTGGAGATGAGCACCGGCTTCGCCGCCAATTTCCGGAAGATCCATTTCCCCAATTTCCCCTCCTTGTTGACGAACGCGTTGTACACCCACAAGCCGAACGGGAAAGGCACGCGCAAGGAGGAGCTTCCCAGCAAGGCGTTGTTCGGCGGATACGCCAAGGCGGCCTCTATCTCGTCCATCGTCGCCTCGCCGGCCTTGCTCTCGTCGGCGTTCTCCACCTTTATCTCCTCGATCCCGGTATAAAGAACCTCTCCCTCGGGCAGGTTGCGCGTGGTGGAGCAGGCGGAGAGGAGCAGGCCGAGCGTCACGGCCAGTCCTACAAACATTCGTCCAATCAACCCCTTACTCATTCTTCCTCCTCGTTTATGGGTTTTACCCTTGTTTTCTTGAAATTGAACAACTCGCGGAGACGCATCATCTTCCGGCGCAACACGACGCCGGCGCCCGTCTCCGTAATCTCGCCCTCCAGCAGGCTCTCGTAGTTCTTGTTATGGAACAGCTTGACGTAGCGCGAGCCGCTGTTGTCCAGCCGGTACTCGACGGACACGTTGTCGATGAACGGCTGCGCCTGCCCGTTGTTGATATTCTCGCCGGTAGAGATGCGCCCGCCCAGCACGACCCGTATCCGGTCGTTGTAGAATCGCTTGGCGAAGCGGAACGAATAGTCGGTACGCGTGCCGCCACCGGCGTCGCTGTTGTCGTCGTACGTCTCCATGCCGAAGCTGATGTCCACGGTCTTCAAGGCGTTCCCCGCGATATTGTTGATCTCGCCCTGCAGGAAACTCGTGAGGGCGTCACCCATATCGAGGTTCACCTTGCCGCCGCTACCGCCGCCCAGGTACATGCCGGTGACGAGCATACTGACCGCCAGCTTGGCCCGCTCCTCCGCGCCCTTGGCGGTCAGTTCCTCTTGCATCGCCAAGTCCTCGGGAGCCTCCAGGGTGAATTGCAGGCCCAGGTTCTCCAGCCGTTGCGTCAGCTCGATGCCCACGTCAAAGTTCACCAGGCGCGGCGACGATTGCCCGGCCGGAGTCACGGACGTACGCACCCGCTCCGTGGCGACGAGGTTCAGCGTCGGGTCCATCGGGTCGCCCGTCCACTGCACGAAGCTGCCCTCCGCCACGTTAAATTCCTTCAACGGGATAACCGGGATGGAGTACTTGATCGTCCCGCCCGAAAGCGTATAGCGTCCGTTCAGGAACATATCGCCTTGCGGCGTGTACTGGAAGGAGAGGTCGCCCCCGCCCTCCAGGTTGACGTGATTCGACTGGTCGGAGCTCAAATCCACGTTGGCCTGCACGGCCGGGTCGATACGGATTGTCATCAACATATCCATCCCGCCCATCGGCAACGGTGGCTTGCGAGGCATCCGCCGCTTCACGGTGTCGGCGAACGAGGTGAAAGTGACCAAGCCCGACATCCGGTCCTGCACGGTGAGCGGAGAGTCTTTCAGCACGTACGTGATGTTCGTCCCTCCCAGCAAGCGCAGGTCGCCGCGCATCGTCAAGGCGTCCAGAGGCCCTCGCACGGTAGAGTTCAAGCCGACGAACAACTTGCCGTACACCAGGCTCTCCGGCGTCCGTTTCGCGTTCAGCAGCTGCACGTTGTCGGCGGTCAGGGACAGGTCGGCGGTCATACGG
This sequence comes from Candidatus Parabacteroides intestinigallinarum, assembly GCA_019114945.1. GTDB lineage: Bacteria > Bacteroidota > Bacteroidia > Bacteroidales > Tannerellaceae > Parabacteroides > Parabacteroides intestinigallinarum. Next base: position 17,414 of record DXEN01000041.1, read on the forward strand.
GAGAGATTGGAGAAATCGACCTCGCCATCGATCAGGAACGGCGTCTGGTCGGCGGCGTAAATCCCATACCGGTCGAACAGGACCCGGTTTTCCTGAATCTGGATCCGCTTGTCATCGAAACGGAAGGAGGAACCCACCGCGCCAATATACACCGAGGCCGTATCGAGCCGCAAGGAGCCATCCACCTTCGGCCGGCCGCTCGTACCGCCGACAGAGAGTCTCCCTTCCAGATAGCCCGCCATGCGCGCCATGTCGTCGGGAATGAACGGATTCGCCATGTCCAAGGGGAAACGGAGAAAGTCGATGTCTCCGGTAACCTCGTCCGACGCTCCCTGATACAATGCGGTGATCGCGCTTATCTCCTCCCCGTCGCGGAAGAGATGCGCGTCCGCTTGATGGCTTCCCTGGGACAGGGGCAAATAAATCGCGTTCAGCAACAGCTCGCCCACCCGCTCGTTCTCGTAATACAAATCGTCGATATTCAGGTCCGCCGCCACCAAGAAAGACGTATCGGAGGGAGCGTATTGCAAATCCGCGCTCAGAATGCCTTCCATCGCGGGAAGATAGCTCAGCGCTTCGGAGAGCACTCCCAAGTCGATATGCCCCAACTCCACATGCACCTCTTCCATCCCCGCGCGTTCCTCCAACGAATGGATCCACAAAGAAGCTCCGCCCTTTCCTGTCAAGCGCAGGTCCGCCCCGATGTCCTTCACGCTCCGGTACGTGACGTAATTATCCGGATTCAAGCGAAACGGCTGGAACGCGATAACCGGCTCGTCGGGAAACAGATGGAAACGGATGCCGTCGGGCACCTTGTCGGCCCGGACGCCCAGTAGCAATCCCGTACGCCCTTCTCCATCCCTCAGGGAGAGTCGGGCGTCCACGTATCCCCTGCGTATCTGTCCGTCCAAACGCGCGTCGAAAGGCATTTGCTTCCGATAGGGATTCTTGACGACTCGCGCGTCGTAAAGCAGTCCCAACGAGTCTTGATAGACTCGCGCTTGAATCGTATCGACCAGCAAGGTGTCTCTCGCCAAGTCGAACAAGGAGGCGTCCATGCGCACGCCCGTCGCGGGCGATGTATACGCGTTCAGGGCTAAGGATTCGAATTCCGTGTAATACGCTTGCAGGAAATTGTATATCGGGTTGTCTTTTCCGGCTTTCACGTTCAGGGAAAGCTCCGGCAATAGCGGACGCAGCGATTCGAGGTTCACGGTAGAGTCGCGCTCCAGCTGGCTCGCGATCTCGCTCGACACACGCGTGAAATGGTCGGCGAGATGATGTACGCAATCGTTGCCGGTCAAGACGATGCCCAAATCGCCCGCGTGGAAAGATACGCGGGTCGTATCCGCGTCGGTATGAGCGTGTAATATCAATGTTTTGGGATGGAAACGCCCCCGGGAAGTGGCGAGCTCCCAGTTACCCAGCGTCACGTCCAGCGTGTTGTTCTCGTCCATATCGCTCGCCGCCTCCGCGAACAATTGGAAAGAGGTAGCGAGTGTGTCAGGCGTCAGACGCAGGCCCCGCAGGTCGAGGTTCTCCACGTCGGCGATAAGCATGGCTTTGACATCGTTCGCATGAAGCGTGGCGTTCAGCGACAGGTCCATCTCGGCCAGCGGATAGGCGCTCAACAAATCCAGTTTCAAGAGATGCTCCTCCAGCGCCCCCGCGACCGTCACGTCTGATACCGAGGCGCTTCCGTAGTAGATGTCCGTTATCTTTCCCGTCAGCCTTGCCCGTGTGTCGTTGGCGAAGGGGTCCGTGCCTTCCCCTTCGGCGTCGAGCGAGGCGGCCAGCCAAAAGAGCGAGTCCCGTGGCAGGAAACGCGTCGGCGCCAGGCTGTCGACGCGCAAGGAGGCTTTGTAAGCGAGGCGGGTAGGGTCGAAAAAGGCGGTGAGGTCGATTCGCCCCGTATCGTCTTCCAGCGAGAGGTCGGCATGATACGCTTGTTGGGCAAGCGAGGCCTCGCCCGTCAGCCGCAGGCCCGTCGGGATGGCGAATCGCTCCCGCTGGGCGGCGGGGAGCATCGCCAGCAGGAAACTCAAATCCCCGCCCTCCGCGTCTAAACGTACCTCGCCGGTACGGCGCACGCTGTCCGCTACCGACTCCACCGCGCCGGTCAACCCGAGCCGGAGGGCGCCGGGCAGCGTCACGTCGCACCGCGAAAGGCTCATCGCGGATAGATTTCCCCGCAGGCCCGCGCGCAGCTGAAGCGGACGGTCCGGGTAGGCGGCCCGGAAGTCGGCGGGTAACGCGCCGGCGACGAGCATCAAGTCACCCTTGCCGATGGAGGCGTCGAGCGAGGCCGTCATCTCTCCCGCCGAGGGTTCCTCCAGCGCGCTCCAGGGGATGGAGGCCGCGAGGCGCGCGTCGGAATGGCCCGTGCGGAGGCGCAATTCCGGGAGGTGTATCCGCGCCGTATCGGCGCGCACGTCTCCCTCCAACGCGGTAAGCGTCAATCCGGAGCGTTCCTCGGCGGAGAGCCCGCGGACGCGGGCGTTTATGTTCCGCCCTTGATAGAAGATGGAGTCGATGGCCGTATGGAACGCCGACAGACGGATATGCGCGGGGTCAAGCCCCGCGGCGGGCGCGGCGAAGTTCGCGTCGTAAGCGAGAGAGCTATTCTCCACCCGGAAAGAGCGTACCTTATATAATGCCTCTCCCAAATCGACAAACCCCCGCTCCAGCCCCGCCCGCTCGATGAAGGCGGTCAGGCGCAGGGAATCGGAGGGCATCTGCAGCGCGAACGCCACGTCGCGTAAGCGTATCTTCTCCAGCAGGAGCGCCCAGTTGACGGGGACGGACGCGCCGGTGTCGGCGCGCGCGGTCGTGTCGTCCAGCAGGAGCGTGATCGCCGTATCCGACAGGTCGATCTCGTTCAGCGTGGCGCGCTCGTTGGCCAGGTCGATATAATCCGCCTTGGCGTAAAGCCGCCCGAGGGTCCCCCGCAGCGTCATGCCTTCGAGCGACGAGCCCGTGTCGAGCCTCACGTCGCGCAAATCGACCGCCTCTACCAGCACTTGCCGGCGAAACAGGGGGCGCGCTTGCACGCGCACCGTCAGATCGCCCAGGCTCAGCAGCGTGTCGGCGGAAGCGCCCACTACCTCTATCCCCCGGACAGAGAGAGCCAGCGGAAACGAGAGACGGAGCCGCTGGATGCCGATACGCATCCCCGTGGCCCTCGACGCGTACGCCGCCGCCTCCCTCACCGCGAAATCCTGGAAGGAGGGAATATATAACAGGACGGCGAGCAATGATACCAACGATACAGGCACCAAGGCCGCTATCCCAATCCATTTCAACCATCGCCTCATCGAATCATTCCTTTTTTAAATAAGCTACCTTCGCGACCCCGCGAACGGGGTCTTACTATTCACAAAGGTAGCATCTTTCCGGAAGTATAGCGATAAAAAAGAGGAAATATAATCGGGGAAATCGCGCGGGGCGTTCGCTCAAATCATCCCAATATGCGCGATTTCCGGCGCGATTTTCTTTGTCGTAACGAATGTTTGATTATTTTTGCGTCATAAAATATATTGATTAATAGAAGTATTATAACAATATCAAATCAAATATACCTATATCTAACATGAGTTTACGAATAATTGTTTTAGCGAAACAGGTTCCGGACACACGAAACGTTGGGAAAGACGCCATGAAGGCCGACGGCACGATCAACAGGGCCGCCTTGCCCGCGATATTCAATCCGGAGGACTTGAACGCGTTGGAGCAAGCGCTGCGCTTGAAAGACGCGCATCCCGGGACGACGGTCACGCTGCTGACCATGGGACCCGGAAGGGCGGCGGAAATTATCCGCGAGGGATTGTACCGCGGGGCGGATGGCGGTTATCTGCTGACCGACCGCGCTTTCGCGGGGGCTGACACGCTGGCCACATCCTACGCGCTGGCCATGGCCGTGCGAAAGATTCAGGATTATGATATCATCATCTGCGGACGACAAGCCATCGACGGCGACACGGCGCAGGTGGGTCCGCAGGTGGCGGAGAAGTTGGGATTGACGCAAATAACCTACGCCGAGGAGATTTTGGACGCGAACGAGGAGACGCGCCGCGTCACCGTAAAACGACACATCGACGGCGGCGTGGAGACGGTGGAGGGGCCGCTGCCCATCGTAATCACCGTGAACGGCTCCGCCGCGCCTTGCCGGCCGCGCAACGCCAAGCTGGTGCAGAAATATAAATACGCGCTGGGCAAGCAAGAGCGCGCCGCGCTGCCCGCGTGCCACACGGACGGGACGCCCGCGCTCCGTTACCCCGAGCTGTATGAGAGCCGCCCCTACCTGAACATCGAGGAGTGGAGCGTGGCCGACGTGAACGCCGACCTGGCGCAGTGTGGCCTGAGCGGCTCGCCGACGAAAGTGAAGACGATCGAGAACATCGTCTTCAAGGCGAAAGAGAGCAAAACGCTCTCCGGCTCGGACGCCGATGTTGAGAATTTGATTGTCGAACTGTTAGCGAACCACACGATAGGATAGAAATCATGAACAACGTATTTGTATATTGTGAGCTTGAAGGCGCGACAGTCGCCGACGTAAGCCTGGAGCTTCTGACGAAGGGCCGCAAACTGGCCAACCAATTGAACTGTCAGCTGGAAGCGATAGTCGCCGGCTCCGGCCTTGAGGGCGTGGAGAAGCAGATACTGCCTTACGGCGCCGACAGGGTGCATGTGTTCGACGCGGAAGGGTTGTTCCCCTACACCTCGCTGCCGCACGCCTCCATACTGGTCAACCTCTTCAAGGAGGAGAAGCCGCAAATCTGTTTGATGGGCGCCACCGTCATCGGGCGCGACCTCGGGCCGCGCGTCTCGTCGGCGCTGACGAGCGGCCTTACCGCCGATTGCACATCGCTCGAGATCGGCCCGCACGAGGATAAGAAGGCGGGCGTCACCTACGAGAACCTGCTGTACCAAATCCGCCCCGCGTTCGGCGGAAATATCGTAGCCACCATCATCAACCCGGAGCATCGCCCCCAGATGGCGACGGTGCGCGAGGGCGTGATGAAGAAGGAGATACTGGACGAGAATTACGCCGGCGAGGTGGTACGACACGATGTCGCGCGCTACGTACCTGAGACGGACTACGTGGTGAAGGTAATCGACCGCCACGTGGAGAAAGCGAAGCATAATTTGAAAGGAGCGCCCATCGTTATCGCCGGCGGCTACGGCATGGGCTCCAAGGAGAACTTCGACATGCTGTACGACCTCGCGAAAGAGCTGCACGCCGAGGTGGGCGCCAGCCGCGCCGCCGTCGACGCCGGATTCTGCGAGCACGACCGTCAGATAGGGCAGACAGGCGTGACGGTGCGCCCGAAGCTCTATATCGCCTGCGGAATCTCCGGGCAGATACAACATATCGCCGGCATGCAGGACGCGGGTATCATCATCTCCATCAACAACGACGCGAACGCGCCGATAAACACGATCGCCGACTACGTGATCAATGGCACCGTCGAGGAGGTTATACCGAAGATGATTAAGTATTACAAGAAAAACAGCAAGTAACTATGGCCAATTTTTATACCGACATACCGGAACTCAAGTTTCACTTGAACAACCCGATGATGGAACGTATCTGCGAGCTCAAGGAGCGCGGGTACAGAGACAAGGACGAGTTCGATTACGCGCCGCGGGACCTCGACGACGCCCTCGACTCGTACGACAAAGTACTGGAGATAACCGGCGAGATTACAGCCGAGACGATAGCCCCCAACGCCGAGGGCGTCGACGCCGAGGGGCCCCGCTGCGCCAACGGACGCGTGGAATACGCCAGCGGCACGCGGCAGAACCTCGACGCCATGGTGAAGGCCGGATTGAACGGCATGACCATGCCCCGGCGCTTCGGCGGACTGAATTTCCCGATTACGCCCTATACCATGTGCGCCGAGATTGTCGCCGCCGCCGACGCCGGCTTCGGCAACATCTGGTCGCTGCAAGACTGTATCGAGACCCTCTATGAGTTCGGCGACGCCGACCAGCACGCACGCTTCATCCCCCGCGTCTGCGCGGGCGAGACGATGTCGATGGACCTCACCGAGCCCGACGCCGGAAGCGACCTGCAAAGCGTGATGCTCAAAGCCACCTTCGACGAGGCCAATAACTGCTGGCGGCTGAACGGCGTGAAGCGATTCATCACCAACGGCGACGCCGACATCCACCTCGTCCTCGCGCGTTCCGAGGAAGGCACGCGCGACGGCCGCGGGCTCTCCATGTTCATCTACGACAAGCGCGACGGCGGCGTCAGCGTGCGGCGAATCGAGAACAAGCTGGGAATCCACGGCTCGCCCACCTGCGAGCTCGTCTACAAGAACGCCCGCGCCGAGCTGTGCGGCGAGCGCAAACTCGGCCTTATCAAGTACGTGATGGCGCTCATGAACGGCGCCCGCCTCGGCATCGCCGCGCAAAGCGTGGGCCTCAGCCAAGCCGCGTACAACGAAGGCCTCGCCTACGCCCGCGAGCGCAAGCAGTTCGGGAAGGAAATCATACAGTTCCCCGCCGTCTACGACATGCTCGCCACCATGAAAGCCAAGCTCGACGCCGGACGCGCGCTGCTCTATCAAACCGCGCGCTACGTCGATATATACAAGGCGCTGGACGATATAGCCCGCGAGCGCAAGCTGACGCCCGAGGAACGCAAGGAACAGAAAACCTACGCCAAGCTGGCCGATTCGTTCACGCCCTTAGCGAAAGGAATGAACTCCGAGTACGCCAACCAGAACGCGTACGATTGCATACAGATTCACGGAGGTTCGGGCTTTATGATGGAGTACGCCTGCCAACGCATCTACCGCGACGCACGCATCACCTCCATCTACGAGGGAACGACGCAATTGCAGACCGTGGCGGCCATCCGCTACGTCACCAACGGCTCCTACCTGGCCACCATCCGCGAATTCGAGCGGGCCGCGTGGTCGCCCGAGCTGGAGCCGCTGAAGCCGCGCCTCGTGGCGATGGCCGATAAGTTCGAGGCCGCCACCGCCCACGTGAAGGAGACGCAAGACCAGGAAACGCTCGACCTCGCCGCGCGGCGACTGATGGAGATGGCGGCGGGCTGCGTGATGGCCCACCTGCTGTTGCAAGACGCGAGCCGCGCCCCCGAGCTGTTCGGACGCTCCGCCCGCGTATACCTCAACCTCGCCGAGGCCGAGGCGGCCAAGCACGCCGAGTTTATCGCCCGCCTGAGCGCCGCCGACCTGGCCGACTACCGCCAAGCCTAAGCCCGCCGGCCGGGACGCGAGAACGAAGCGCGGACGTATCAAAAAAGGTATTGGCACGCGGATGACACGGATTAAGCAGATGAACGCGGATTCAATTTATTATAATCAATAAAAAGAATCCGCGTTTTTCTGTCTCATCAGTGTCATCCGCGTGCCATTTCATAATAGAGGATATTTTCAAGCTTCGCGAAAAGAGACATTCATACAGACAGCCAAAATGGCGAGCGCGGCTCGCGATGGGCTGAAATAAGCTCATTTTTATCCGTCGCGACTCGCGAAAGGGAAAAATGAGCCCGTTTCTGCCTATCGCGACTCGCGACGGGGCGAAATGACTGTCAAAATGACAATCGCGGCTCGCGATAGATTCCCTGCGTCTTTTTGGGGCTGGCGCGAATCGCGCTGGCCTTGCCGTGTCGCCCGGACGCTGGCGCGAATCGCGACGGTTTTTTTATGATAAATACGCGGTAAAGTTTGGAAATTCAATAGGAAGGCGTATCTTTACGATACAGTTTAATCTTTTAATTATATACTATGCGAATAATTGATGATATCGTAAACGTAAAACGCGCCCGCGACGGCGAGCATTGGTTTTTGTATAACGGGTTGGCGGGGCTTCTGACGCAGGAGTTCTCCACGAAATACAACCTGGACGTGTTCTATAAGCCCTTCACGGCGGCTTTCGCCGATGAGGGGGCAAGCTACTCGGCGGTAACGAAGTCGGCCTCGACGGAGCTGGTGGCGGAGGCCGACAAGCGGCGCGACAACGGCTTGCGGCGGCTCGACCTGGGCGTACAGTACGCCTTGTATAGCGACGAGGCGGCGGTGAGCGAGGCGGCACGCCGTTGCATGGTGATCCTCGACAGGCACCGGGGAGCCTCCAACCTGTCGTATGCCGAGAACACGGCGGCTGTGGCGGACGTGGTGGAACAATTGCAGTCGGAAACGTATGCGGCAGACATCGCCACACTGGGCCTGACCGACACGGTAGCGGCGCTGAAGCAGTTGAACGACACTTTCCAAGAGGCCTATATGAGCCGCATCCCCGAGCGATACGCGCGCTCGAACCGCGAGAGCATGCGCTCCGTGCGTACGCGCGTGGACGCCACCTTCGCCGACCTGGCCGACGCCATCAACGCCATCTACATCGTGGCCGCCTATCTGGAGCCCAACGCGGACAACGCCGCCGAGATAAAGGCGATGGCCGACGCCGTGAACGGAGCCATCTATCAGTTCCAGCTGACGCTGGCACGCCGCGGCGTAGGCAACTCGACCGGCTCGACGGACACCCCCGCCGACCCGACCGATCCCACGGAGCCCACCGAGCCTACCGACCCCGACGAGGGCGACACCGGCGAGACGGATTCGCCCGACAATATCTAAACGCCGTCAAGGAAAAAAGAGAGGAGGAATCATGATACGAAAAGGATTTACAATCGCGGCATTGGCGCTCGCGCTGCTGACGGCGTGCGAGCGGGAGAAGACGCGGGTCGTCACGACGTTCGTCTCCGAGACCGAGGCGACATGGGCGGCTGACAGCGCCCGGGTAGAGCTGCGCGGTTTCACGCGGGCCGAGGAACTGCTTACGGAGCGCGGCCCGCTGCCGGAGGCCGTGCGCGCGCTTTTCCCCACTTACACGGAGGAGTATAAATACGAGTTGTACGCCGTGACGACCAGCATCGTCGAGCCGTTGGACAATCGCCTGGCGCTCGTCGTCGACGAGGAGGCGTCGCTCCTTGGCTACGAGGCCGACAACCTGGCTGGGCTGGCCGAGGGGAAGCGCGGCTGTTGGCTAAGCGGCGGAGCCACCGACGAGGGCAACACGTATAGCTGGCGCACCCATCTGCTGCACATTACCCGCGTGGTGAACGGCGAGGACGTGGACGTGTGGCTGCCGCTCAGTCCCTTCGGCTTATTGTATAGCTGCGAGGTCTATCGGGTAGAATAGCTCAGCGTGCGCCCCCGCCGCCGCGCCGGCGCCACAACGCCCATTGCGCCAGGCCGCGGAGCGAGAGGTAGGCGAGGAACGCCAGCCAGAGGGCATGGTTGCCCATGCGGCCCTCCATCGCGTAATACACGGCGAAGAACGTGGCCGAGGCGAGCGACATCGAGTAGAGCATCTGCCGCGTGGCGGTGGCGCCGATGAAAACGCCGTCCCACAGGAACGCCGCGAAGCCGCAAAGCGGAATCGCCAGCGTCCAGTAATAATAATCGCCGGCGGCGCGGATAACGTCCGCGTCGCTCGTCAGCAGCCCCAGGAAGCCCTCTCCCCCCAAGGCGTAGAGCGAGGTGAAGGCCAGCGCGAGCCCCGCGCCCCACTGGAATAGCCGGCGGACGCAGAGGCGCAGCCCCGCGTCGTTGGCCGCTCCCACGAGGCGCCCCGTCAGCGCCTCGCCGGCGTAGGCGAAGCCGTCCATGATGTACGAGAAGAGCGTGAAGAGCTGCATCAGCAGCGTGTTCACGGCGAGGATGACATCGCCCCGTCCCGCCCCCGCCGAGGTAAAGAAGGTGGTGACCGTCACGAGGCAGAGCGTCCGCAGGAAGATATCGCTATTGACCGCGAGGAAACGGCGCATGGCGCGCCGGTCCCATAATCCCTCCCAGCGCATGTATCGCCGGAGGCGTCCGTAGTAGCGCGCCCACAGCGCCACCGCCAGGGCGAGCCCGGCGTACTGCGCGACCAGCGTGCCGAGGGCCACGCCCTCCACGCGCATCCCCAGCCCGTACACGAAGCCGAGGCTGGCGGCGATGTTCACCACGTTTTGCGCAATGGCGATATACATCGGGAAGCGGGTGTTCTGCATCCCGATAAACCACCCCACGAAGCCGTACAGGCTCAACAAGGCCGGGGCGCCCCAAACGCATACAAGGAAATAGAGCGACGCCCAGCGGCGCACCTCGTCGGTCGCGTCGATCCACGTAAAGGCCGCGTCCAGTATCGGATGGCGCAGGAGCAGCAATCCCCCGGCGACGACGAGCCCCACGCCCACCGCCCGGCACAACACGCGCACCGACTCGGTCAGATCGCGCCTGCCATACGCTTGCGAGGCCATGCCGCTCGTCCCCATCCTGAGGAATCCGAACACCCAATAAATCAAGTTGAACAACATGCCGCCGACGGCGATGGCGCCTATGTAGGCGGCAGAGCCCAAGTGGCCGACAATCGCGACGTCCACAAGCCCTAACAGCGGCACCGTGACGTTCGACACGATCGAGGGAACCGCCAACTGAAGAATCTTTCTATTCATACCGTATACAATGCACTCACATAAAAACAGGGCTACCGGATTCACATCCAATAGCCCCCTACACTAACCCTTAACTTTAACCAATGAAAAACAATAATCAAAACTTGTTAGCCACGGATTAACTCCGTCTTTTTTAAATCCAATATAACCTTGGCTTCAGCTAATGATTAAAAACACCTTTCACAGGCTTCGTGTGATTAAAAAATACAAATGCAATACTCATTTTGATTTCATGCCACAAATGTAACCATTATATTTAAACTGGCAATGCCGCGGCGCGCTATATTTCGCGTGTTAACGCTATTTAACCCTTCCGGCGACGCTTCCGCCCGCCGCGACAGCGTTTAGAAGGGGTATCCCACGGCGAAATGGAGCGCGAAATTGTCCGAGAAGTTCGGGCGGGTGATCGCCCAGCGCCGGGAGCCTCTCTTTTGCGGGTCGTACGCCTTAAAGCCCGTATCCAGGCGCAACAGGAAGAAATCGAAGTCGAGGCGGAGGCCTAAACCGTACGACACGGCTATCTCTTTGTAGAAACGAGAGAAATCGAAGTTGCCGGCCCGCCCTGTCTCGTCCGTCACGTTGCGCGTCCACACGTTCCCCGCGTCGACGTAAGCGGCCAGCTCGAACTTCCAAAACAGCTTCGTGCGATACTCCAGATTCAAATCCAAGCGTATATCGCCCGACTGCAAGGCGAACGAGGTGGAATCCGTCACCGCCATGCTTCCCGGACCCAGGCTGCGCACCGACCAACCGCGCACGCTGTTGGCTCCGCCCGAGAAATAGGCGCGCTCGAAAGGCAGATAGTCGGAATTGCCGTACGCCAAGCCCACGCCCAATCCCACGTGGAAGGCCAGCTTATTCCGGCTGTCGAGCGCGATCGCCTTGCTGAAATCAAGGTCGAACTTCACGTATTGCGCGTACTCCGTCCCGAATAACTCATAATAGCCTTCGTCGTTCCTCTCCGCGCCCACGATACGCGAGAAAGCGTTCAGCAAATTGCCCGCCACCTCCACGGAAGCGCGTAGCGAGTGCGTATCGCGCGACCGGTTTTGCGGCGAGGAGTTGTTGAACGAGTAAGTGTAGCCCGAGCTCATGATAAAGTGATTCGTGTAGTTATAGAGAATCATGTAGTCGGGCAAGCCCGAAATGAAGCTATTCTCTATCCGCGGCAGATAGACGTAGTTTAAATCGACCAATTTAAAGGTATGCCGCGCCATCGCGTTCCCTCGCTCCTGCCAGATGTAGCTCCAGCCTCCGGATAAGATCGCCCGCCTGTATTCCGGGCGTGTCTGCAGGTTGTAGCTGACTTTCACCTCGGTAGACGCCTGCAACCTGCGCCGGGAATCGCGACTCAGGAAGGGGAAGAGGAAACGGGGGAACAGCAAGGCCCCCTCCGCCCCGATTTCCCAATAACTGCCGAGCCCGCCCGCCGTATTCCCCGACAAAGCCTCGTACGCCCCGCGCACCTTCGCCGAGAAGACCTCGGAGCCCCGGAATAAGTTCCGGTGTTGGTAATTCAAGCTGGAAGCGAACCCGAAATCGCCGGCCGAGTTCGTCCCCTCCAAATCGATGCCCACCGTATTGATTTTGGCGGGTGATGTGAGGATGTAACAGTTCAGCTTCATGGAATCGCGCTCCTCTATCTCCTCGAAGCGGATATTCACGTTCCGCAACGCCCGCAGCGACGCGAAAGCGGAATAGGTGCGCTCCACGTCGCGCTCGTCGAACAAGCTTCCCCGCCGCAGGTAATTGCTACGGCGAAGCACGCCGGGACGGATACTCCTACCGCCCTGGCCATAAATAATATCCGCGCCCAAGCCCCGCAGCGTGTCCGTGGCCGCGAAACGCTCCGCGCCGGTCCCCATGGGATTGTAGTCGGTCAGAATCGACACGTTATTTATATAATATCGCTTATGCGGCCTTTCCTCGACGGAGCCATCCGGCAAGACGCGCCGGTAAGGCCGTAGAATCATGTCGAGGTCCACCACGTCGCGGTTGAAAGAACTGTCCGCCACGTAGCCCAGATAATCCCGGTTGAAAGCGTAATAACCATGCCGACGGAGCAAGGTGGTGACGCGCTCGCGTTCCTCGTCCAGCACATCCCTGTCGAACAGGTCGCCTTCCCGTACCAATGGGAGATACTCATCCTGCGACGAGCGGAACGCCGACGCGAACGCCGAACGGGCCGGCGGCCGCAGGTGGGCGACGCTATCCATGCGAGCGTCCGGCAGGCGCGACGTATAGTTCCGAATCCGATACGGCTCGTTCGCCCGCACGCGGTAGGTAACGACCGCCTTCTTCGCCCGCGAGGTATCGATCGTTGTCGACACCTCTGCGTTCATATACCCTTTATTGATAAAGAAACGCTCCAACTCCGTGGCCGATTGCTCGATCAAGACGGTATCCATGATTACCGGCGGCTCGCCGATTTTCCGCAACTGCCGGTTAATCCATCGCTTATCGTCCTTGCCCGACCAGCCATAGACGAACAATTGCCACTTCATCAATCCGAACACCTTAAAATTGGGTTGCTGCCTCAGGTAGGGACGCAAATCAGCCGCTTTGTAACGGTCCGACTCGATATGCACCTTGTCCAATAGATACTCCCCATCCGGCACGAATTTGGTCGTACTACAAGACATCAACAGCAGCACGATAACGATAAAATAACTTATCCGGAGGGAACGGTTCATCCTTACATCCTTTTTCTAAACGCGAATGTACTGGAATTTAAAGAATTTACCCTACTTTTGCCTCGCAAAAAGAAGAAAGAGATGCTGAGCAAAGCGAAAATCAAATACATCCATTCCTTGGAGATGAAAAAATTCAGGGACGAGCGCCAGGCGTTCGTGGCGGAGGGAAACAAGCTGGTAGCCGACCTATTGCCGGCGTTTGAATGCGAATTGCTCATCGCCAGGCCCTCGTGGATGGCGACACAAGGAGATATCCCCGCGCGGGAGTTATTGGTAGCGGACGAGGACGACATCCGGAAAGCCAGCCTCTTGAAAAATCCGCAAGACGTTCTCGCCGTATTCAAGCGCCCCGCTTGGGCTGCCGACGTGAAAACTCCGGAGAAAGAGCTGACGCTGGCCCTCGACGGCGTACAAGACCCCGGCAACCTGGGCACGATCGTTCGATTGGCTGATTGGTTCGGCATCCCGTGCGTCATATGCAGCCAAGATACCGCGGATGTATTCAACCCCAAAGCCGTGCAAGCGACGATGGGAGCGCTCGCCCGCGTCAAGGTGTGCTACACGGACTTGGAACAATTCTTGTCGGAGCTGCCCCGCCCGGTTCCTATTTACGGAACGTTCCTCGACGGCGAGGACATTTATGAGAAAGAACTATCCCCGCGTGGGGTCATCGTCATGGGCAACGAGGGAAATGGCATACGCCCCGCTATCGAGACGCTGGTCAACGAGAAGCTCTATATCCCCAATTTCCCGGAAGGAAAGAAAACCTCAGAGTCGCTCAACGTAGCCGTCGCTACCGCCGTGATCTGCGCCGAGTTTCGCAGACGCCAAAGGAATCCCGCCTAAACGATAGACCGCGACACGCTCGCCGGGAGCGACCCTGCCGGTCAGCGTGCGCCATTCGCGAAGCAACAAGGCGAAATCCACTACGCGTTCCACGCCGCGAGAAGGGACAGGAACCAGCACGCCATCGTAAAACGCCGTTCCCGCAATCTCTTCCCGCAAAGGAAAAACGCCCACGAAACGCCCCTCGTCGTCCAGCTCGATGTAATGCATTGAACGAACCTCTTTATACCAAACCCAATGAGCGGCGAGCCTGCGCATACGAATCGAATTAAGGGATTGAGTCCCGAACCTGCTTGCCGAATTCCTTGCCGTAATTATATTTCATCAAGCTCAGGCTATCGACATACACCTTATAATAAGTGGAATCGACGTTATCCAGACGAATATAGCCATACACACGCCGCACCCGCTTGGTGGGCAACGTCGTCAGGATCGTCTCGTAATAACCGTCCCGCGTGATGACCCGATTGGCCGTAACGGTCGTATCCCCCTGATCCGCGCTTATCCGGATCTCCGGCCGGAGAGACGAATAATCATCCAATCCCCACGTGCGCAAACCCAGCACGAAGCTACTCCCCGATGAATACATCGTCCGCGGCTTGATATCAAAGACAACGCCATTAAATACCGACCTTGGCGAGAGCGACAAGAACGAACGGCGAGGCCAGATATTGACGGAATCCTGGTTGGCGACAGGCGCGGCATCCGCCTGCACGTCTCCCAAATCATTGATGGAGCGATTGATGTCATCCAGCACACGGTCGTATACCTTCATGTAAATATCCAGGTTCCGGCCATACCACATCAGCGAACTGTCGTAAAGCGCCTGCGTAATGCCATGCTTACGAAACACCCCCTCGTATAAGGCAAGCCGCGCCGTGTCCGAGCGATAGGTATCGTTGTCCATGTTTATCATCGCCTCGGCGATCAGCATATCCGCCAGCACCCGCTGCATCTCCTTCTCCGAAAGGATCTCATCGGGCACTTTGCTACATGCCGCCAGCATCACCGCGGCCAAAAGCGTCCAACCATATTTCCGCCATTCCCGTCGCATTTACTTCCTCGTTTCTTTCGAAAGGCTGTCCGATAAGGTATGTCGATAAAATAACAACAATAAGAAAACACCTACGCAAATCGCCGAATCCGCCAAGTTGAAAATCGGCCGGAAGAAGACGAACTCCTGCCCGCCCCAAATCGGAAGCCAATCCGGCAACACGGTCTCTATCAAAGGAAAATAGAACATATCCACCACCTTACCATGCAACCACGTCGCATAGCCACCCCCTTCCGGCAAGAACGTGGCGACCTGCCCGTAACTATGGTCGAAAAGCACGCCGTAGAAAATCGAGTCGATGATATTCCCCAACGCTCCCGCCAATATCAAGGAGACACAGGCGATAAAGCCGAACTTATAACCCTTCCGTACCAACTTGCACAGATAATACCCGATAAACCCGACTGCCACGATGCGGAATACGGAAAGGAACAACTTCCCGATCACCTCGATCCCGAAAGCCATACCCGCGTTCTCCGTGAAATAAATATAGAACCACGGGGTAATCTCTATGCTCTCATGCAGCTCCAGATGCGTCTTGATCCATATCTTCAACGCCTGGTCAAGAAGAAGGAGCAGCGTTATGATGAACACCGCTCCCCAACCTTTTGAATATCTCATTTACTTCGCGCCTCCTAATTTTGCTTCGATACTCAACGTCGCGTGAGGCACGGCGCGCAATCGCTCCTTCGGGATCAGCTTGCCCGTCTCGCGACAGACGCCGTACGTCTTATTCTCGATGCGCACCAAAGCGGCTTGCAAATTCTGGATGAATTTCATCTGCCGCTGCGCCAGACGACCGGCCTCCTCCTTCGACAACGTGGAAGCGCCCTCTTCCAACACCTTATACGTAGGCGATGTATCGGATACATCATTCCCATCGGAATTGGAAACGCCAGACCGTAACATCTCGTAATCCCTCTTGGCAACCTCCAATTTCTCTAATATAATGGCACGAAACTCCTCGAGCTCCGCATCCGAGTATCTTGTTTTCTCTGCCATGGTTATAAAAATTTTAGGTTCAACAATTCGTTTATAAATTCTCTCTTCGTGTCGCGAAGATAATATAATTATTATATTCTCAATGCCTTCGCATGGAATAGGAAACACTATTTCCGCACTTTCTCGATTTTTACGGACAATTTAAACCGCTCGAAATCGAAATCCACGGCATCGCTGATCGCCTCGTCCAAGATCTCGATAGAGACCGCCAATACCTGATTGGAAATATAAGTCCGATACTCGTCGATCACCTCGTCCATCTCCTCTTGCGAGAGCACCTGGATCTGTATCTTATCCGTGATATCGAAACCGCTGCTCTTGCGCAGGTTCTGGATACGGTTCACGAACTCGCGGGCCAATCCCTCTTTCCGCAAATCGTCCGTCACGGTAATGTCCAACGCCACGGTCAAGCGTCCCTCGTTAGCGACCAACCAGCCCGGAATGTCCTCGGAGATAATCTCCACGTCCGCCCGGTCGAGTGTCACCTCCTGGCCCTCTACCGTCATCGTGTAAACGCCGGCTTTCTCGAAGGCACCGATCTCCTCCTGGCTCATCGCCTGGATCGCCGCGGCCACGTTCTTCATAATCTTTCCGTAACGCGGGCCCAATTTCTTGAAATCAGGCTTGATTTTCTTTACCAAGATTCCCGCCGCGTTATCCACGAACTTCAACTCTTTCACGTTCACCTCGCTCAAGATCAAATCCCGCACGGCCTCGATGCTTTCCTGCTGATGCGCGTCCACTACCGGGATCATCACCGTATGCAACGGCTGACGTACCTTGATGTTCACCTTCCGGCGCAACGCCAATACCATCGAGGAGACATCTTGCGCCATCTGCATCCGCTCCTCCAGGCTCGTATTGATTTTCGACTCGTCGTACACGGGGAAACTCGATAAATGAACGGATTCCACCTGCTCGCGCCCCGTAACGGCGATCAAGTCCAAGAACAAGCGATCGGCATAGAAAGGAGCGATCGGCGCCATCAACTTCGCCACGGTCTCCAGACACGTGTACAAGGTCTGATAAGCGGAGAGCTTATCGGTTGTCATGCCACCACCCCAGAAACGACGACGGTTCAAGCGAACATACCAGTTGCTCAAATGATCGTTCACGAAATCCGAGATCGCCCGCCCGGCGCGTGTCGGCTCGTAAGCCTCCAAATAGGCGTCGACATCCTTCACCAAGCTGTTCAACAACGAAAGAATCCAACGATCGATCTCCGGACGCTTATTCCACTCCACGTCCGGCTCCGAGTAATCGAAGCCATCCACGTTCGCGTACAAGGCGAAAAACGAATACGTATTATATAAGGTACCGAAGAATTTCCGGCGCACCTCCTCGATCCCGTCGACATCAAACTTGATATTATCCCACGGAGAGGCGTTCGTAATCATGTACCAACGCAACGGGTCGGAACCGTATTTCTCGATGGTCGAGAAAGGATCGACGGCGTTGCCCAGGCGCTTGGACATCTTGTTGCCATTTTTATCCAGCACCAAGCCGTTCGATACGACCGCCTTATAAGCGACGCTATCGAAAATCATCGTCGCCAAGGCATGCAAGGTGAAGAACCAGCCACGCGTCTGATCCACGCCCTCGGCGATGAAATCCGCCGGGTAGATCACCCGCTGGTCGAAAGCCTCCTTGTTCTCGAACGGATAATGGATCTGGGCGTACGGCATCGCGCCGGAATCGAACCATACATCGATCAAATCGCTCTCGCGCTTCATCGGCTTGCCACTATCGGACACCAAGATCACGTCGTCCACATACGGACGGTGCAGGTCTATCTTATCGTAATTCTCCTTCGTATACTCGCCCGGCACGAAACCTAACGCTTTGTAAGGATTGTTTTCCATCAAACCGGCCGCCACCGACTTCTCTATCTCATTGTACAATTCCTCTACCGAACCGATGCATTTCTCCTCCTTACCGTCTTCCGTACGCCAAATCGGCAGGGGCGTGCCCCAATAGCGGCTACGGCTCAGGTTCCAATCCTGCAAGTTCTCCAACCATTTTCCGAAACGGCCCGTACCCGTACTCTTCGGTTTCCAGTTGATCGTATCGTTCAGCTCCATCATACGCTCGCGGCAAGCGGTCGTCCGGATAAACCAGCTATCCAACGGATAGTACAACACCGGCTTATCGGTCCGCCAACAATGCGGATAATTGTGTACATGCTTCTCGATCTTGAACACCCGGTTCTGCGCTTTCAACATCATACAAAGCTCGATATCCAAGGTCTCGTCCTTGTCGGTCTTTGTCGGGTCGTAAGCGTTCTTCACGAACTTGCCCTGCCACGGGTCGTAATCGGCGGCGTTCATATGGGTCTGCACGTACTCCGGATCCAAGTCCTCCAGCTTGTAGAACTTGCCGGTCATATCCACCATCGGGCGCGGGTTACCATTCTTGTCTTTCAGCAAAAGCGCGGGAATGCCGGCCACCTTCGCCACCTTCGCGTCGTCCGCTCCAAACGTCGGCGCGATGTGCACGATACCCGTACCATCCTCCACCGTCACGTAATCGCCCAGGATTACCCGGAACGCATTCTCACCCGGATTCACCCAAGGGATTAACTGCTCATAACGCATTCCCTCCAACTCCGAACCTTTCCATTCGCCAACCACCCGGAAGGGGATCAGCTTATCACCGGGCTTATAATCCGACAACGACAGCTCGGCGGCTTTCGGATTGAAATAAGCATGCAACAAATCCTTCGCCAGGACAGCCGTCATCGGCATACCGGTGTACGGATTATACGTCTGCACGGCTACATAGGTAATATTCGGGCCTACGCAAAGCGCCGTGTTGGAAGGCAACGTCCAAGGGGTCGTGGTCCACGCCAGGAAATAGGGATCGCCAAACTCGGCCATCTCCGGCTTCGGATCCAGGATCAGGAACTGCGCCGTGCAAGTCGTGTCCTTCACGTCGCGGTAGCACCCCGGTTGGTTCAACTCGTGCGTGCTCAAGCCCGTACCCGCCGCCGGCGAATAGGGTTGAATGGTATATCCTTTATACAAAAGTCCTTTCTTATACAATTCCTTCAGCAAGAACCATAACGTCTCGATGTAACGGTTATCGTAAGTGATGTAAGGGTTCTCCATATCCACCCAATAACCCATCTTCTGCGTCAAGTCCTCCCACTCGCGCGTGAACTTCATCACGTCCCTGCGGCAAGCGGCGTTGTAATCGGCGACAGAAATCTTCTTGCCGATATCCTCCTTCGTTATACCCAACGATTTTTCCACGCCCAGCTCAACCGGCAATCCGTGCGTGTCCCAACCCGCTTTCCGGTTAACCAGATAGCCTTTCATGGTCTTATAACGGCAGAAAATATCCTTGATCGAACGAGCGATGACGTGATGAATACCGGGCATCCCATTCGCGGAAGGCGGTCCCTCGTAAAATACGAAAGATGGATGGCCCTTTCTTGTTTCAAGACTTTTGTGGAAGATATCTCCTTCCTTCCACATCCTCAACACCTCTTTGTTTACGTCCGACAAGTCGAACTTAGCGTATTCGGCAAATTTCTTACTCATATCGCGATCTTATTTTTCTTGCTTCTAAAAAACGCCGCAAAGTTAGTGATTCCTCGCGAATTAACAATGAAATAGAGCGCGACAACATACGTGCGTGGGCAAAGTCACGTATGTGTGTTGGCCATTTCGCATACGTGACTTGGCATTTTAACATACGTGCGTTTTACGAGTGACGAATGCCCCCTAACAAAAGAGAGGAAGCACCAACCACTGGCACCTCCTCCCAAGATATAAGCATGTGTCTATTAAAGAAGATCAACGGGTTCCACCGGCCCACCATACAGGCTCGGTATAGACATACTGCCCATTGCCATACGCCGATTGCACCTCGGGGCTCGTAGTCGTATCATCATTTCCATACGGGCAACGAAGCGGGAAACGCGAATCGTTGTTCGGATTCTTCAGCGTAATGAAATCCTCCTCACCCAACGCCATCAAGCGACGGATATCGTTATAAGCCTCCGGCGACTCGCCCGAAGCGCCAAAGAATGCGATATATTTCTGGTTCATAATCTCTTTTACGGGATTCGCGTCGAATAAAGGAGCCACCTCATTATCGAAGTAGGTAGCCGCCTCCTCCGGCGTAATCGCCTCAGTTGTTTCCACAATACCACCATAAGTGTTCAATACTTGCGGAGCGGTAAGTGCCGCGCTCACACTATTCTCCATATTGGCGATACCGGCGATTACGGCCTCTTTCAGTACCGCCTTCGCCTCATCGGCACGACCTAAGCGAGCCAATGCCTCCGCTTTCAGAAACAATACTTCATGATAACTCATCAACAAAGTAGGAGCGGTCTGCGCATAAACAAAGATGGAAGTATTGTAGTAAGTTTGCAACTGCTCGTTCTCTCCATTCGGTGCCATAAAGAAATTCTCGCTATCCGGTCCCTCCACACGATTAATTATATTATCATCATTTACCGCCTCCACGAATACACGGCGAATGCGCGGGTCGTTCCGCTCAATCAACTTCTCGGACATACTTTGGCTGGCAGCCAATGCTTCCCGGCTCCAGAAGAAGTCAAACAATGGATTCAAGTTGTTCGCGTCGTACCACGCGAAAGCGGCTTGCTCGTCGGCGGACTGAAACGACTGGTCGGCGTAAGCGATCACGTTCTCCAACGCCTGTCTCTGGTCGGCGGCACGAAGCAAGGTATGCATCGTGTAGCGCGCTTTCAAGCCATAAGCGAATCTCACCCATTTCTCAGCGTCCCCACTGTATAATAAATCGTATTCACGTGCGGCGCCCGAAGCATGCGAATCAGTACCCTGCAAATCAATGATCGCTTGGTCGAGCAACGCATGGATATCGGTATAGATAGATTCCTGCGTATCGATTTTCGGTTGCATGTGCACCGGCGTACCATCCTCACTGATAAGAGATGCCTCACTATACGGCGTATCGCCAAACGAATCGGTCAGGATACCGGCGGTCAAGGCGGCCATCACCTCGCCCATGCCTTTCGTCACATCGTTACCTTCTTGCGTGCCACCTTCCGAACATTTATCGATAATGACACGAACATTTTTCAATGTCGTATAAAGATAACCCCACGTGTTATTAAATGTCGTAGACGCGATAGGCTCATTCGAGCGATGTTCCGCCCTATACAACTGATTATGCGTACCTACCTCATGCTCCACGTAAGAAGCCTCATAAGTATTTAAATCGCTACCCACATTACAGAAGGCGGTCCGGGTAATAACATCCGCCAAAATAAATTTAGCCTGCACGTCTGTCGTATGGTCGTTGTCCTTATTGATGCGATCCATCACGTCCTCGGAGCAGCCCGACAACGCTACAGACAACACGGACGCGGCCATAAATCCTTTAGTTATATCTAAGATTGTTTTCATCTGTTCTATACTTTAACTACTTGATTAGAAATTCACGTTAATACCAAAACCATAGCTGGAGGTACCCGGCAACGAGAAGCGCTCGAAGCCACCACCCATGTTGTTGTTGCCTTGAGAGGCCTCCGGATCGTATCCCTTCAACTCCGACCACAACAAGATGTTACGAGCGAAAACGCTCACGTTCACCTTCAAGGAGTTCTTATCCCATACCGGATAGCTCAACGAGATCTCGCGCAATTTCAGGAAGGAATTATCCTGGATCATCGACTCCGAAATATCATTCAATGTCGAGAAATAATCCTGCGCATCCGCACTTTTATTCTTCTCCGCCTCGCTCATACCAGCGGGGAATTGACCATAAATCTTGATATCATTCTTCGTACCGTCCGCTTTCACGCCATCCACAATAAAGTAATCCATGCTCCGGTAGTCCGCCGACTTCTGGCTGGTTCCGTAATAGTCTAACAGACCACCCGTAGCGGCATAAATCTGACCACCTTGCTTCCAATCCAATACGGCGGAGAGGCGGAACTTATAGAACTCGAATGTCGTGTTGAAGCCCAACTGGAAGTCTGGCGATACCGTACCGATTACCTTCTCCTCGCCCGCTTGCGGAAGGCCCTGCTCATCCACGATCAAATTGCCCGCGTCGTCACGCAAGAAGCTGACACCATAGATAACCGGGAACTTATAACCGATACCGGCGCGTACCTGCGGCTCCGTGAAGCCACCCAGGAAGATACTCTCCACGCCCTCGGCCAATTCCTCGACGTAGTTGTTGATCTTCGAGAAGTTGAACGCAAAATCCCACTTGAAGTTCTTCGTGTTGATCGGGTTGACCTGCAAGGTGAACTCATGCGTGTTCGAGTACATCGAGCCACCGTTCGTCATCAAACTTCCGAAACCAGTAGAGCCCGCCAACGGCACCTCGAAGATCTGGTCTTTCGTATCCTGACGCGAGAAGGTATAATTAAAATTGATTAAACCATCGAAGAAGCCCAAATCGCCTCCTAACTCCCACGACTTCGTGTTCTGCGGTTTCAGGTTCGGATCATAGACCACGCTATACGGCGTATAAGCGGTCACGCCATTCAACGGATACATAACCGGCGTACCCGAGGAAAATCCACTTCCTACGCTTGGAGTTCTGTAATATGACTGATAGTAATCGCCCGCCATACCGACCTCGGCATACGATCCGCGGAACTTACCATACGTTAGGATCTCGTTCTTCAACGGCTCCAACTCAGTGAAGATCCAACCCAAAGATACGGAAGGATAGGTAAAGGAACGATTGTCGCGTGGCATCGAGGATACAATATCGTTACGCACCGTAGCGTTGAAGTACAACATATTCCGCCAAGCCAAGGATACATTCGCGAAGTTACCGACCGTCCGTTTCTTCCGATACGTGCCGCTCGCCGAGTAAACCGAGGCATTATCAATATGATTCCAGCCCGAGAAGTTGAAGTTCATACCATACGACTCCGAATACTTCTTCTTGTTATCCACGATCTCGTTACCGACCAAGGCGTCGAACACCAAGTCCTCATTGATATTCCACGAGTAAGCGGCGGTAAACAAAGAGTTGAACTCGTTCACGGTATAATGGTATTCCGTGATCTCGCCTCTTCCTCCAGCATGGCCGTATCCCCATAAGTCCGTGTAATTGGTCGTATACGAATCGACACCGCCTTGCCATTTCACGGTCAGTTGGTGATTGTCCGTATTGAAACGGGTGTTATACTGAATATAAGTATTTCCGAAGAAACGTTGCGAACGCTCCGTGAACTCATTGTTCTCTACCGCCCAGTAAGCATTATCGAACGAGCCTCCGCGGAAGTTGTTCTGTGTATACGGGTCGCCTTCGATGTGCGAGGGAATACCCGCCAAATCGTAGCTGGGAGGAGCGCCATATACCGTAGCCATAATACCACTATTAGCGGCCGTTTGCTTCGTGATTTTGGAAGTTACGTAATTACCACTGAAACCGGTCTGCCAATTCTTATGTAATTGCGCCGTGCCGGATAACTTCGCGTTGTAACGATCCATACCGGTGGAGGGCACGATACCGTCCGTCGTCGTATTACCCAATGAGAAGGAGTAATTGCCGCGATCGAACGCCTGGCGGATATTCACCGAGTTGCTCCAGCTCATACCGGTATTAAAGAATTCCTTCGCGTTATCGTAAGCTTGCGGCACCGCCCACGGATCCATACCGGCGTTTGCGCGTTGCGGCACGTAATACTTGCCCTGCTGCATTCCATACTGACGGGTATAAGCGTTGTCCGTATTTCCACCATAGGTAGCGTCGTTCGGCAACTCGCTGATCTTCGGCCCCCAAACAGACGAAGTATTCGGGTTGAATACACCTCCCGAACCTTGCGCGTACTCTTTCTGTAATTCCGGCAAGGTAGAGATCTTATCAAAAGAAAGATTCGTACTGAACGACACCTGCGGCTTCCCTTTTGCGGCGCCCTTACCGCTCTTGGTGGTAATGACAATCACACCGTTGGCGGCACGCATACCATACAAGGCGGAAGCGGCCTGGCCTTTCAGGATGTTGATGCTCTCGATGTCGTTCGGATCCAAGTCGACCGCACGGTTCGCGAAGTCGGAACCACTCACGGAACTACCCGTATCCACGTCCGCCGTAGAGGCGATCGGCATACCATCCACCACGTAAAGAGGCGTGTTGTCGCCCGTGAACGAGCGGGAACCGCGTATCGTGATCTTCGCGGAAGCGCCCGGCATTCCTGAAGAGGGAGCGATATCCACGCCCGACACTTTACCCTGCATAGCGCTTGCCAGACTGGTATTGGCGGCTTGCGTCAACTCCTCGGATTTCACGTCCTGCACGGCATAGCCCAAGGCTTTCTTCTCCTTGGAGATACCCATCGCCGTAACGACCACCTCGTCCAGATTTTGCGTATCATTCAACAAACGAACGGTCACATTCGGAGCGATATCCACTTGTTGCGTACGCATACCGATGTACGAGATCATCAGGTGCTTTCCATCCGCCGGCACCTCCAAGGTGAAATTACCATCGATATCCGACACGGTTCCCACGGTTGTTCCCCGTACGACGATGGAGGCACCAATCACCGGTTCCCCATTCTCGTCGATCACCTTTCCGGTAATCTTCGAGTCTTGCGCCGAAGCTACTCCAATCCCCATCGCGAGGAAGAGCAATACAGAAGTAAACTTTTTTCTCATAAACTCACTTATTAAACAAACACTACTTATTTATCTCTCACCATGCATCCAGATATGCCTAAAGAACGATCGACATAGTTTTCGCGGAACTCGGCACTTCCAGGTTGAAAGCACCGTCAAAATCCGTAACCGTACCTGTAGTAGTTCCTTTTACTATTACAGATGCACCAATGACCGGCTCGCCGTCTTCGGCGGAAATAACGGTTCCCGTTACCGTCCGCGTCTGAGCGTTCGCCAATCCAATGCCCACAAAAAACAGGCATAATAGAAGATAAGTCAACTTCTTCATAGACACACTCTTTTAATTAAACATGCATATAAACTTAATTACGCTAAATTTTTATACGTTTTTTCATTGGGCTTGTGAGGGTTTTTACGTTGTTTCTGCAAAGATAGTTATAAATCTGTTACGAGAAACAAATTCTCTACAAATGTTGCGATTCGATTACAAAGCGGTTTCTTGCTTACGCTTTGGAGATATTTCGCCGGGTAGGAATTCTTATTTTTCATTTTAGGCTCTAAATCATCTCCAAACGCTTTGTGGAAGCCATTTTCGCGATTCGCGGATAGCGAGGCGAGAGATGCTGGATTGAATAAAAAAGTTTCTAAATCGCATGGAAAAAGCGATAAGTTAAATTAAACTAATCGCATGGTTCGGGAAAGTTCTTTTCACGCCTATATATAATAATAGGTATAACGGGGGATTATTTCTTTCGAAGGAAAAGCTGGTTTTGTTCGAAGGAAAAGTAAGTTTTATTCGAAAGAAAGATTAGTTTAATTTTTGTGTCCTTTTTCTCGCTTGCGTTAGTTGTTGTTTGTCTTATTTAATGGTATTCGCGCTTTTGGGGCAGGAGGGATAGGCGTGGATGGAAACAAATTATCTCTCGTATGAAGTTTTTTAGATGAGTTATAAGTTCTAAAATGTGATATTTTGGTGACAATTTGCGATTGAAACAAAAAAAAGCAATCAAAATGCGATATTTTTCCTTGTTTTTGTTTCTCGTAACAGAATTATATCTATATTCGCGATGTCATGCACGGCAAGTTTGTATGTTTGGCAAAAATGAGGTTAAAATTTGGATATGATAAATAGCTCCGCTTGCAGGCGGGGAATACGAAACGCAAGGACGCCCGCGGGTAAACTGCCATAGTTCCGCGAAGACTTTAGTTTTCTCTTATGTGGGAATGGTGGCGAAAGAGGCGCCTATCCAGGATGTGATGCGAATCGTGTTGAATACGGCGGCTACGGAGCTGGACGAGGTGATGGTCGTGGCTTACGGTACGGCGAAGAAATCCTCGTTCACCGGTTCCGCGAAGGCGGTGAGCGCCGACGAGATCATCTCCGGTTCGAAGGAGTCGTTGGACAAGGCGTTGTCCGGTAAGATGTCCGGTGTGCGCGTATCGTCCAACACCGGTGACCCGGGCGCTCCCGGCGATATCAACATCCGCGGTGTCGGCTCTATCAGCGGTAGCAAGTCGCCGTTGTACGTAATCGATGGCGTGCCCGTGAAATCGGATACGGATTTGGCGTACTACGGAAAGCAATCCAGCTTGCTGAGCTCGCTGAACCCGGAGGATATCGAGAGCATGACGGTGCTGAAGGATGCCGCCGCGGCTTCTCTGTATGGTTCACGTGCCGCCAACGGTGTCATCATCATCACCACGAAAGCCGGTAAGCGCGGCAAGACTCGCGTAAGCTATAACGGCGAGGTAGGTTGGAGCAACATGGCCGTAAAGCAGTACGAGACGATGAACGCCACCGAATTGTTGCAATATGGCAAGGAGGCGATCGCGAACTATTACATTTATAACGGGCAAGCGTCGAACCGCGAGCAGGCTTATGCCTTGATCGACCAAGAGGGCGATATGGCGGCTTTCTTCCACGACCCGTCGGGTAACACGAACACGAACTGGCGCGACGAGGTGTACCGCTCGGCGGTAACGCACAACCACCAGCTCTCCATCAACGGAGGTAGCGACCGTACGCAGTTCTACGTAGGCTTGGGCTACAACAACGCCGAGGGTATCGTGTTGGGTAGCGACTTCGAACGTTTCTCCGGACGTATTAACTTGGATCATCAGGTAAACAACTGGTTGACGGTAGGCGTAAAGCAGATGATCGCTTTCACGACGCAGAACGGTTTCCGTGACCAACAGAATCAGGAACAAGGTTTGGGTACCTCTTCCCCGTTGAGTATCCTGTACTCGTCCGACCCGACCGCGACGATCTACAACGCGGATGGTACGTATAACGAGGACACCAACTGGGGTGCCGCCACGAACCCGAACTTAATGTTAGGCAAGGAGGAATGGATTAAGTCGAAGGTGATGCGAAGCATGTCGAACATCGACCTGGGCGTGAAGTTCTCCGACCAATTGTCGTTCAAGACCGTCTTCGGTTACGACTATATCGACACGAAGCACTTCGAGTTCTGGTCGCCGAATAGCGTGAACGGTGAGTCCATCGGCGGTCTGGGTTCTCGTTACACTTATGAGAACCGTACGCTGACCAGCTCCTCTACGCTGCGTTACGCGAATACATGGAACGACGTACACAACTTCGACGTATTGGGAGGTTTCGAGGTAACGGAGGATGAGTTGACCGCCATCTACACCACGGCGCAACAATACTCTACCGACAAATTGCCGGAATTAGGCAACGGCCAGCCGAACAGCGCTTCCAGCGAGGTGTTCGGTTCGGGTATCGTCTCATATCTGGCGAACGCGAACTACAACTACGACAATAAGTATTACCTCTCCGGTAGTTTCCGTCGGGATGGTTCCTCCCGCTTGGGAGCAGACAACCGTTGGGCGAACTTCTGGTCCGTATCCGCGGCTTGGCGCTTGAGCGGCGAGAATTTCTTGCAGGACAACCCGTTGTTCTCCGACCTGAAGCTCCGCTTCTCGTATGGTACGAACGGTAACCTGCCGAGCGATTACTACGCGCATCAGGCGTTGTACGCCTTCTCCGGCGGTTATGGCCCGAACTCCGCGATTTATTGGAACCAAGCAGGTAACGAGATGCTGGGCTGGGAGAAATCCAAGAACATGAACATCGGTATCGACTGGAGCTTGTTCCACCGCGTGAACCTGACGGTTGAGTATTATAACAAGACGACGACAGACCTGTTGTTCGAGGTTCCGACCTCGGTAGTGACCGGTTTCGAATCGAACTGGGAGAACCTCGGTAAGCTGCGCAACAGCGGTGTCGAGATCGAGATCAACTCGCAGAATATCAAGAACGAGGACTTCACTTGGGACACGAACTTCAACCTTACCTTCCAGAAAGCGATTATCAAGGAGCTTCCGAACGGCGACGATATCCAATACGGCGATGGCGACATGTACCTGCACCGCGAGGACGAGTCGATGTACACCTTCTACCTGCCGGAATGGAAGGGCGTGAACCCGGAGACCGGTTTGGGCGAGTTCTGGAAAGACCCGAACGACCACAGCAAAGGTGTCGTGAATTACTATGACGAGGCGGGTAAAGGTATCGTAGGAAAAGCGATCCCCGACGTGATGGGCGGTATGACCAACTCGTTCACGTATAAGGATTTCGACCTGTCGTTCTTGATTACTTACCAATTCGGCGGCGATATCTTCGACTACCCGAACTACTTCTTCCGCAGCGATGGTTTCCGTCTGGGCTCATTCAATGTGGAGAAGAGCGTAGCGGGCGATTACTGGATGAACCCGGGCGATAATGTTTCCTACCCGAAACCAATCTACGCGAACCCGTATCGTTCGGATCGTTTCTCCAGCCGTCATATCGTATCTTCGGACAACATCCGTATGCGTGAGATCACGTTCGGCTACAACATCCCGGTTTGGAAGAATATCTTCAGCAACCTGCGTGTGTACTTCCGCGCGAACAACCCGTTCATGATCTGGCAGAAGACGAAGGGTATCGACCCGGACGTTCCGTTGAACGGTTACCGTCAGGTAGATACGCCGGTATCGAAGAGTTTCGTATTTGGTGTGAACATTACATTATAATTAATCAAACAGATAGCATAGTATGAAAAAGATATATTTAGTAGGGTTGGCGTTTGCCCTTTTTACGTCCGCTTGCGATGATGTATTGGAGAAGACCTCCTCTACGCAGTTGCCGACCGAGGAGGCGATTACCTCGATCGAGGACTTGACAAACGCCGTGAATGGTGTCTATATGGATCAGGCGACGGAGGTAGGCTCGTATGCCGCCGAGTTCGGTATCTACGCGGATTTGCGCGGGGGCGACTTCGAATCGGTATCCACGAACAACCACGCGGGTATGATCTACCGCTACCAGACCGGTCCGAACGACTCGATGAGCAAGGATTTCTATACCGTATTCTATACGAGCCTGGCGCGCCTGAATAGCGTATTGTCCGTAGCCGGGAATATCGAGGGATCCGAGGCGTTGCAGGGTGAGTTGTACGCGCTGCGCGCGCTTTATCACTTCGACCTTGCCCGCCTGTTCGCCCAATTGCCGACCACGACGGACATGAGCGGCCTGGGCATCGTGCTCTCCACGGAAGTGTATCCGACCACTTACATCGGTACCCGCGCCACTTTGCAACAGACCTACGACCAGATACTGAGCGACCTGAACACGGCGTTGGGATTGTTGAGCAAAGACCAGCAGACCGGTCGTATCAACTATTGGGCGGCTTTGGGTATCCGCGCCCGCGCTTACCTGTATTTAGGACAGAACGAGAACGCCTTGGCAGACTGCAAGGAAATTATCGCGAACTCCCCCTATCGCCTCTACACCCGCGACGAGTATCCTACCGTATGGTTGCAAGAGGGAAGCGTAGAGTCGATGTTCGAGATCCTGACCACGCAGAACTACAACGCGCAACGTAACTCCATCGGTTACTTCACGCACGCCAGCGGTTATGGCGAGTGCGCCGCCACGGAGGCTTTCGTGGAGGAGCTGGCGAAGCATCCGGACGATATCCGTACGACTCTCTTCGCCGAGGAGACCGACAATGGCTACAATGGCGTTTATCCGCAGAAGTATAACGGACGCGACGGACAGATTTACGTGAACAACCCGAAGATTATCCGTCTTTCGGAGGTTTACCTGATCGCCGCTGAGGCCGCCTTGAAGAGTGGCGACGCTACGGCCGCGGCTGGTTACATCAACGACCTGCGCCAGAACCGCATCGAGAACTATACGGACGTGGCTTCCGTGACGATCGACGACATCCTGCTGGAGCGCCGCTTGGAGCTCTACGCCGAGGGACACGCGGCTTTCGACGCTTGGCGTAACGGCCGCTCGGTGAACAACACGTTCGTAGGCGAGGTTCCGTCGGGCGACAACCGCACGGTATGCGCGATCCCCATCAGCGAGATCAACGTGGCGCACGGCGAACTGCAACAAAACCCGGGTTATTAATCGGATAAATACCCATAATTAGTGAAGAAGGCATAGGGAGTTTTTACCCCTGTGCCTTTTTTCGTATCTTCGCGATTATATAATAAAGAGAAACAGACTATGAGTACCACGAGCCTGAACGCGGAGCTTTTCCGCGAGTTAAGTTACATCGCCGACAACGAGAACAGCATGCGGAAGTTGCTGAAGTACGTCAAGAAGCTTGTCTCCCAGCAACAAGAGGAGGAACGGCAAGCCACTCCCGTCGTAGCCGAGGATACCGAGGAGTACCGCCCGCTGACCAAGGCCGAGCTGATAGCCGACCTCAACGAGATGTGCGAGGAGGTCAAATTGATTCGAGCGGGGAAGTTGAAAGGACAAACTTGGGAGGATTTCAAACATGAACTACACCGTTAAAGTCTATCAGACCTTCAAAAGGCAATTCAAACGACTGAATAAATGCTATAAATCGTTAGAAACAGACGTTGACTTGTTGGTGGAAACTCTCCTGGAAGATCCCTATCAAGGGGCCGACTTGGGCCGGGGGCTACGCAAGGTACGCATGGCCATCTCCGCCAAAGGAAAAGGGAAAAGCGGCGGGGCGAGAGTCATCACCCTGATACTCGCTTATTCCGAGGAAGAATCCGAGATTGGCCTATTATACATTTACGACAAATCCGAACGAGAGTCGCTTACGGATAGCGAGCTGACCGACATCCTCCGGCAGAACGACTTACTATAAAAAGCGACGATTCCTTGCCTCGCCCCATGCGATCAACAAGGAATCGTCTCATGATCGCGGACACCCGTTCCGCCCCTATCGCGTTCTTTACAACAGATTCTTACGCTCCGTTATATCGGCGTCCGTCATGGTGTATCCTTCCAGGCTACCCGCCTTCGCCTGGATACAGATGTAGACCATCGGCTCGGCGGAAGTACACTTGAGATTACGGTCGCGACCGGGAGCCACCCGGATAACGGAACCCTCGGCGATGTCGAAGACCTCATCGTCTACCTGGAACCGTCCCGCCCCGGACAGGATGATGTAATTCTCCTCGTTCGCCTTGTGGCTGTGGAAGAAAGGCACGGCCGCGCCCGAGGGCAACGAGCCAAACGAGATTTCGCACGAAGTGGCTTCGGTAGCTTCCTTAACGAACTGTTTCCCCTCGAAGCCTTTGAGTGAACCGACCGACGCATGGGCGTATCCCACGCCCTTGCCCATGATTTTAATTTCGCTCATAATCCTTATATTTTAATAGAGTTATTAACCACGCAATGAAAGCGAACTTCCATTTCGACATCGCGAAGTTAAATGGATTTCCACTAACGCACAAGAGGTTACGAGTAGGTAACATACTTACTCGCAGGTAAGTATTATTGAGAATGAGCAAGGATAGAAAGCCCGCCATGAGTATATTTTAACATTCTTTAGGCGGTATCGTGTGAACACCGGCTCTCACATACGTGTGGGATTAGGCTCTCGCATACGTGTGAACACCGGCACCCACACATGTGTGGGATTAGGCTCTCGCATATATGTGAATACCGGCACCCACACACATGTGGGACGAGACTCTCTCATTCCTCCGGGATTTCCGGATGCTTCACCAGTTCGAAACGCTTGTCCACGCAGGCGGGCAGCTCATGCGGATAGTGCGTGACGTAGATCAAGGTCTTGCCCGGGCGCTCGCAAAACTTCTCGATAATCGCGGCGGCCCGCTTCTTGTTGCTCACGTCGAGGCCGTGTAGCGGCTCGTCGAGGATGATCAAGTCGGGATCTTTCACGAACGCCCGCACCAGGAGCGCCAAGCGTTGCTCGCCGGACGAGAGGGTCAGGAACAGGCGGTCTTTCAGATGCTCGATGCCGAACACGCGCATCCACCGCGAGGCGACGGCCTCCTGCCCGGCGTCGCACTTGCGGAAAAGCCCGATGGAGTCGAAGAAACCGGACCCGACGACACGCGACGTAGGAATGTTCTCCTGGAAATACAGGTGCATCTCCGGCGACACGTAGCCGATACGCCGCTTGATATCCCAGATGCTCTCGCCCGAGCCTCGCTTCCGGTCGAACAGGTAGATGGTGTTGGCATACGATTGCGGGTTATCGGCGTACACCAGGCTCAAGAGCGTGGACTTGCCCGAGCCGTTGGGACCGAACAGCGCCCACTTCTCGCCATTCCGCACCTCCCAGTCCAAGTCCTTCAATATCGTACGGCGTCCGTAACGAATCCGCACCTTCTCCATCCGCAGGGTCACCTCGTGCGTGGAGGGCACCCGCGCGGCATCCACGGGCAAGTCGATCGCGGCGAACCGGCCGTCGGCCTCCGTCCCCTCGGTCGGGAAAAGCATGGCGATCAGCTCCCGGTCGGCCAGGAACGCCTCCCGCGTCATCGGGGGCAGGCATGTCCGCTCGCGCACCGGCAACACGTGCGTAATCATCGGCGGGATGTCCATCGGGTTGGAGAGCAGCAACACGACGCATACATCCTCCAGCCGCGCCATCCGCCCCAAGGTATCCACCAGCAAGTCGCGCGAGGGAGCGTCCAGCCCGATGAACGGGTTATCCAATATCAACACCCGCGGGCGGCCGAGCAACACGCGCACGATGAGGAACTTCCTCAACTCGCCGCTCGACAGGTAAATCAGCTTCTTGGGCAACAGGTCGGCGATGCCGAAGCGCTCCAGCGTATCCGCCAGATGGTCGGAACCGGCGTATTCCCCCAACAGCTCACGGACCGTCGGCACCTCGTCGCTCTCCGTCGCGTGCCAACGTTGCTGGTAATAGGAGTTCCGGCAATCCGCCAGCGAATAAATATCCTTGAAAGCGATGCTCTTGATATACTCGCTCACCTTCCCGTCGCCGGGCAGCGCCACCTCGCCTTCCTTGAAAGCGAACTTCCGTTGCATGATATCCGCGAGCAAGGTCTTCCCTGCCCCGTTCGGCCCCACGACCGCCCATTGCTGCCCCTCGTCGATCCGCCAGCTGACCGGCCCGACGAAGCGTAATTCCGGCAAGCGCGTGACGACTTGCTTTATCTCAACTACCATGTTTCTCTCTTTTTCCATCTTTTTCAGCTTAAACCGGGCAAAGGTACGCACGTTCGCTTGTTCTTTTGATGAAGTTCAATCAAAATTTAATCATTAAATCGTATGGAAAATGCAATTTACAACTGGATGCTCAGTTGGAGGAAACGACCATCCACCTCCTTCCTCGCCTTCATGCGCGAGGAGATCACGCGAAGCCACTTGCGGGAATCCACCCAAAAGAACCATCTATCGACGCTGCGGCTCTTGGCGGAGTACAAACCGGAAATCCATTTCCAGGATATCAACTACGACTTCCTGTGCGGGTTCGAGCGCTTCCTGGCGGAGCGCCGTTACCACAAGAACACCATCGCCAAGCACATGAAGCAACTCAAGCGGTATGTCAACCAAGCGATCAACATGGAGCTGTTCGACATATCGAGATACCCGTTCCGGAAATACCGCATCAAGCATCAGGAAACCAAGCGCACGCATCTGACCCCCGAGGAGCTGAGCCGCTTGGAGACGCTGGACGTGGAGGGGAGGAAAGGACTCCGCCGCTGCCTGGACATGTTCCTGTTCAGCTGCTATACCGGCTTGCGCTTCTCGGACGTGGTGAGCATCATGCGGGAGAATTTCCACCGCATCGACGAGAAGCTATGGCTCATCTACTCGTCCGTGAAAACGAACGTGAACGTGCGCCTGCCGCTCTTCCTCCTGTTCGACGGGAAAGCCATCCCCATTTACGAGCGCTACAGGCACACGCCGGGCTACCTGTTCGACGCGGCGCCCACTTCCAACTCGAACCTGAACAAGCAATTGCTACGCATCGCCCGGCTGGCTGGTTTCGAGAAACGAATCTCCTTCCACACGGCGCGCCATACGAACGCTACCTTATTATTATATAACGGGGCGAACATCACGACCGTGCAGAAATTGTTAGGACACAAAAGCGTCCGCACCACCGAGATTTACAGCGACATCATGGACATGACCATCGTGCACGACTTAGAGAAAATCGGGAAAGGCACGGCGAGATAAACCGAGGCGAAAACGGGAAAGGTGCGCCAAAAATCAGGTACCGGCACACCTCTTCCTCTCTTAAATATTACAAACGCATAAAATATTTGATAAAAAAGCGATACGGCGCCCGTTTGGAAATATTTATCAAAACGTAATGACAAACCCTCGTATCGATAGATATAACGCCCGATTTACCCGCCAGTCCGCTCTTTCTACACGGCTAAATCATACAAATTGATAAATCCCGCAAGTTACAAACCCGAGTTAAAGAAGAGCGGGCGCTAATAATTTGTTGTTTTTTTCATCCATAGTTTATAATTTCGCAGCCGTTTTGCTGAAAAGCTATGTTATAAAACATATAAGTTTAGGTTATCTGAAGATTCGGAACGGCAAGACCAACTTATCGGGAGTGATAAATGATGTTGTATATATTATAATCAAGTTGTGTTTATGAAGAAGAAAATGACTTCAGTGTTGCTCTTCCTCGCGATGGGGATAGGAGCGGCTTCGGCACAAGACTCGACGGTGACCGGAAAGGTCGTCGACGAGAATGGCGAGCCGGTGATTGGTGCTTCTATCATCGTGAAAGGGACAACCGTAGGAACGGTGACCGATTACGACGGTAATTTCATGTTAGAAGTTCCCGCGGACGGGAAACATTTGGTAATCTCTTACATCGGTATGCGCACCCAGGAGGTGGCGGTAGCTCCCCAAGTGAACGTGCGACTGATGGACGACACGCAGAACCTCGACGAGGTAGTCGTTACGGCGATGGGTATTTCCCGCGAGAAAAAGGCTTTGGGTTACGCCGTACAAGACGTGAAATCCGACGAGTTGACACAAGCAGCCAGCACAAACCTGGCTAACGCTTTGCAAGGAAAGGTATCGGGTGTGGACATCACGCCTTCTTCCGGAATGCCGGGAGCATCCTCTCGTATCACGATTCGTGGAGCGCGTTCGTTCACGGGCGATAACTCTCCGTTGTACGTAATCGATGGTATGCCGATCGCCTCTACCTCGGATATCGATACGGACATACGAAACACCGGTAGCGTGGCGGGAGCCGACTTCGCGAACCGTGCGGTAGATTTGGATCCGAACGATATCGAGAGCATTAACATCCTGAAAGGACAAGCCGCTTCCGCCTTATATGGTATGCGTGCCTCGAACGGTGTGATTGTCATTACTACCAAGAGCGGAAAAGGTACGCCAAAAGGCAAGCCGAGCGTAACGGTAACAACCAATCTGGCGTTCGATAAAGTCTCTACCCTACCCAAATTCCAGAAACAATACGCACAAGGCTCGAACGGGAAGTTCGACCCGAACTCTTCGTTAGCTTGGGGACCGACCATCAGCGACCTAGCGAACGACGCAACTTACGGAGGTAACACCGACAACGCCTATACGCAACAATACGGTATGCACCAAGGCATGTATTACGTACCGCAACGCGCCGCCGCGGGCTTGGACCCTTGGGCATATCCGCAGGCTTACGATAACGCGAAGGAATTCTTTAACACGGGTTATTCGTGGAGCAACAATGTAAACGTGGCCCAGGCTTTCGACAAGGGTAATTACTCGTTCTCGCTGGGTAACACGACTTCGGAAGGTATCATCCCGAGCACGGGTATGGACCGTTACAACGCAAAATTGAACGCGACCGCAAATCTGCACCCGAACTGGACAACCGGATTCAGTGGCAATTTCATCACGTCCAAGATCAAGAAACAGAGCGTAGGTAACGAAGGTGTGGTAGCCACTATTTATGGAGCTCCCTCGAGCTACGATTTCAACGGCATCCCCTCACACATCGCCGACGACCCGTACACGCAGAACAACTATCGTCCGACCACGTTTAACAACGCTTACTGGGCGGCCGATAACAACCGTTTCGACGAGCGCTCACAACGTTTCTTCGGGAACGCTTATGCGCAATACAAGACGAAGTTCAATACGGAACATCACACATTGACGGCTAAGTATCAATTGGGTACAGACGCTTACAGTACGACCTACGAGGATTCTTACGGTTATGGCGATAAGTCGTATAGCACTGGTTATATGCGTCAGGACGCTTACCAAATCAATGAGGTAAACTCGTTGTTCACGTTGATTTACGACTGGAACATCTTGGAGGACTTGGATCTGAACGTGATGTACGGTAATGAGTTCGTTCATAAATCGACGCGTACAACCGTAGCGCAGGGAAGCAATTACAATTTCCCGGGCTGGAACCACATCGGCAACGCCACGACCTATTGGGCGGATAAAACCACCCGTAAGAAACGGACACTCGGTAACTTCGCAAACGTATCGCTGGCTTGGCGGAATATGTTGTACTTCAACGCTACGGTACGTAACGATATCGTCTCTACAATGCCGCGCGACAACCGCTCGTTCACCTATCCTTCTGTATCGTTGGGCTGGATTTTCACGGAATTGGAGCCGCTAAAGAACGACATCCTGACCTACGGTAAGCTGCGTGCGTCATACGCCGAGGTTGGTATGGCAGGCGATTATTACGAGAATTTCTATGCGGTACCTGCCTATGGAGGAGGTTTCTCCGCGGGAACGCCGCTTCAATATCCGTTCGGCTCGGTAACGTCTTACATCCCTTATTACCGGTTGTATGATCCGAACTTGAAACCGCAGAACACGAAGTCGTATGAGCTGGGTGGCGACCTGACCTTCTTCAACGGATTGATCTCATTCAATTATACCTATTCACGCCAGAACGTGAAAGATCAGATCTTCGAGGTACCCTTGGCAACCTCTACCGGCTACAGCACGTTGATGACAAACGGCGGTAAAATCCACACCGACACGCACGAGTTCACATTGGTAGTCAACCCCGTGAACACAAAGAACGTAAAGTGGGACTTCGCCTTCAACTTCTCGAAAATCAACAACTACGTGGATGAGTTGGCCGATGGCGTGGAGAGCATTATGCTGGGTGGTTTCGTAACACCGCAGGTACGTGCCGGCATCGGCGATAAGTTCCCCGTAATCTATGGTAGCGGTTATCTGCGTAACGAGAACGGCGACATCGTGGTTGACGCGAACGGTATGCCGCAAGCAGGCGAGCCGCAAGTAATCGGTAGCGTATCGCCCGACTTCCGTTTAGGCTTCAACACCACCTTGGAGGTGTATAAGTTCCGCCTCTCCGCTGTGTTAGACTGGAAACAAGGCGGACAGATCTATAGCGGTACGTTGGGTGTGCTGGATTACTATGGCGTGACACAACGCTCGGCCGACTACCGGAACAAGTCGGAATTCATGTTCGAATTGCCCGCCGTAAAGCAGAACGTGGATGGTTCCTACTCGCCGAACGACATCAAGATCAAAGGTGAAGACGCTTACGACTATTTCAACGCATTGAACATGATCGACGAGGCGAGCGTGTACGACAACTCCTTCCTGAAGCTGCGCGAGATTTCCTTGAGCTATCCAGTACTGGAAAAATCGTACCTAAATATCGATGTTAACGTGTTCGCACGTAACATCATCCTGTGGTCGCAATTGGACGGCTTAGATCCGGAAGCGACTTTGGGTAATAACAATATGGCTGGCGCATTCGAGCGTTTCTCCATGCCGGGAACATCCAGCTACGGTTTTGGTTTAACATTCAGATTTTAAATAAGGAACAGATATGAGATTAAATAGCATAAAAACGTATATATCGGTATCCTTGCTGGCAGGCGCAATGTTCGCTTGCTCAGAGGATAAGTTGGATACGATCAACAAGAATCCGGATAACGCCCCGGGCGTGGACGCGAAGTTCATCCTGACCGACGCGATCACCTCCACGGCTTTCTCGAACGTGGGCGGCGACTTCAACCACTACTTCTCCTCGTACGTGGAGCACGAGGTGGGCGTGTTCAACCAATTGTACAACGCTGAGTACCGCGTAGCCGAGGTGTACTCTTCCGCCACGTTCAACAATACGTGGGGAGGCGTGTACAGCAGCCTGAAGAACGCCCGTATCATCATCGACAAGTGCTCCGACGGGGGAACGCAATCGGGCAATTACACGACGAAGGGAATGGCCGAGGTACTGGCAGCGCTGAACGCGGGCCTGATCGCCGACGCTTTCGGCGACGCTCCTTTCTCGCAAGCAGCCCTGCCGAACCTGGAGAACGGACGTCCGCAATACATGACGCCGGAACTGGATTCGCAGGAGTCTATCTACGAGGCGATTTTCCAATACCTCGACGCCGCTATCGAGGACCTGCCGAAGGGCGATACCCATGTATCGGGCGCGCCGACAACGCAGGACATCCTTTTCCGGGGCAACACGGAGAAGTGGCTGAAATTAGCGTACGGACTGAAGGCACGTTACACGATGCACTTGTTGAATCGCGCCGAGGACAAGGAAGCAACCTTACGCGATATTGTGGAGTATTGCAACAAGGCCGCTACCACGACCGCAGACGAGGCAGCATTCAACGTGTACGATGGCAATCAGAACCTAAACCCGTGCTTCGACTTCTTCTACAGCCGCGAGTACATGGCGGCAAGCGCCAGCCTGGCGAAAAAGTTGATTGCCCGTGAGGACCCGCGTTTAGGCCGCACTTTTATGAGTGCTGTCGACGGGACAACCTACAACGCCACCCAATTGACAACAGAGCAAGCGAAGTCAATGGAGCTGATGGCACCCAACGGAGCGCCTGAACAACAACAACAAGTATATAATACCTCCATCTTCGGCTATGCCGCTACCGCGCCAACATTCCTGCAAAGCGCACACGAGGTGTTGTTCCTGAAGGCCGAGGCGTTAGTTCGCCTGAATCGCTTGGAGGAAGCGAAGGCTACGTTGAAAGAAGCGGTTGTTCTCGGATTGCTGAATATGGAGAACAGCGTTTCCTCCGCTGCGAACAGCTATTACTATGGTGTTATCCTCAACGACGAGGAGCCGGTGACCCGCACTACGGCGGAGAGCTACTTCGATAACAACGTATCGCCTTTGTTCGACGCAAACCCGCTGAAGGAGACGATGATTCAGAAGTACCTCGCTTTCTGGGGGTCTAATGGCGAGTCTACGGAGACTTACAATGACGTGCGCCGTCTGAAAGCGGAAGGCAACGACTTCTACGAGTTCGAGAATCCGGGCCGCTTCCCGTTGCGTGCACCTTACGGAAGCGATGACGTGACCGCGAACCCGAATGTGCAAGAGGCTTACGGCGATGGCCAATATGTGTTCACCGAAAATGTTTGGTGGGCCGGAGGCACACGCTAAGCGAGCGTATATATAATATAGGTATAAGAATGTTCCCGGGCGGGAGGCGAGACGGCCTCCGTCCGGGATTCTTTTTTGTTCCTGCCCAAGGAACAGGTTGTGCCATCCCGATGGAACACTTTGTTCCATGCCCATGAAACACTTTGTTTCACCCGAAGAAACATTTTGTTTCATCCGAATGAAACTTTCTTTTCACTCGAAGGGAATAGAACGCCTGTGTCCAAGCATGCGATAACGCCACTCCCCTACCTCGCGATTTTTCCCCGCCTTTCCTTTGGAAAAGTAAACAAAATATCCGACTTTTGTTCACATGATAACGAGTCAACCATTAGCGGAGAGAATGCGTCCAAGGACGTTGGACGATTACATCGGGCAGAAGCACCTGGTCGGTCCGGGAGCGGTGTTGCGCCGGATGATCGACGCCGGGCGAGTCCCCTCATTCATACTTTGGGGACCTCCGGGCGTAGGGAAGACGACCCTGGCCCGCATCGTGGCGAGTAAATTAGAGGCGCCTTTCTATACGCTAAGCGCCATCAGCTCCGGCGTGAAGGAGGTGCGCGAGGTCATCGAGAAGGCGAAGGGCAACCAGTTTTTCAACACCGTGTCGCCCATCCTGTTCATCGACGAGATCCATCGGTTCAGCAAGTCGCAACAAGACTCGTTGCTGAACGCCGTGGAGACAGGCGTGTTGACGCTCATCGGCGCCACCACGGAGAATCCCTCGTTCGAGGTCATCCGCCCGCTTTTGTCGCGTTGCCAGGTGTACGTATTGAAGTCGCTGGACAAAAACGACCTGCTCACCCTCCTGCGCAAGGCTGTCACGGAGGATATCGTACTGAAGGAAAAGCGAATCAAGCTGACGGAGACCGACGCCATCCTGCGTTACTCGGGAGGCGACGCCCGCAAGCTGCTGAACATCTTGGAGCTGGTGGTCTCCGCCGAGGAAGGCGACGAGATCGAGATACTGGATCAAAAGGTCATCGACCGCTTGCAAGAGAATCCCGCGGCGTACGACAAGGGGGGCGAGATGCATTACGACATCATCTCGGCGTTCATCAAGTCCATCCGCGGGAGCGACCCCGACGGGGCTATCTATTGGCTCGCCCGCATGGTGGAGGGAGGCGAGGACCCGGAGTTCATCGCCCGCCGGTTGGTCATCTCCGCCTCGGAGGATATCGGACTGGCGAACCCGAACGCGTTGCTATTGGCGAACGCCTGCTTCGACGCGTTACGGAAAATAGGTTGGCCGGAAGGGCGGATCATCCTCGCGGAGACCACCGTTTACTTAGCGTGCAGCCCCAAGAGCAACTCGGCTTATTTGGCGATCGACGAGGCCTTGGCGCTGGTACGGCGAACCGGCAACCTGCCCGTGCCGCTCCATCTGCGCAACGCCCCGACCCAATTGATGAAGGAACTGGGCTACGCGAAAGAATATAAATACGCGCACGATTACGAGAATCATTTCGTAAGGCAAGAATATCTCCCGAAGGAAATCTTGAACGAACGCTTGTGGAAAGGGCAGGAAAATCCCGCCGAGCACAAGCTGATCGAGCGGATGAGAGCGCTTTGGGGCGACCGGTTCTAATTGACATTTTTCGCTTACATGCGAAAAAGCGATTAAAATATGTCGGTAAATAAGAATTTTTAGTTACATTCGCTTCCTATTTTCGAAGGAATGATAACTATAGTATAATAACAATCTAAAAAGAGTTCGCTATGAAGAAGCACAATTTTTACGCGGGACCTTCCATCCTGAGTGAGTACACGATTAAGAACACCGCCGCCGCGGTAGAGAACTTTGCGGGAATGGGGTTGTCGATTTTGGAAATCTCTCACCGAAGCAAGGAGTTCGTGGCCGTAAACGACGAGGCACGCGCATTAATCAAAGAGTTATTGGACATCCCGGCCGGCTACGAGGTCGTATTCCTGGGCGGTGGCGCCAGTATGCAATTCTGCATGGTACCCTACAACTTGTTGAACAAGAAGGCTTCCTACCTGGACACCGGCACGTGGGCGTCGAAGGCCATCAAGGAGGCGAAGCTATTCGGCGAGGTAGAGGTCGTGGCTTCCTCAAAAGACAAGAATTATACCTATATCCCGAAGGGCTACACGATAGCCGACGATTCGGAGTATTTCCATTATACCTCCAACAATACGATCTACGGTACGGAAATCCGCCAGGATCCGGACGTGAAACAACGCTTGGTGTGCGATATGTCGTCCGATATTTTCTCCCGCCCGATCGACATCTCGAAGTACGATGTCATCTACGCCGGCGCGCAGAAGAACCTGGCCCCGGCGGGCGTGACGCTGGTCATCGTCCGTGTGGACGCCTTGGGACACGTAGACCGTCCGATCCCGACCATGCTGAACTACAAGACACACGTGGATAAGGACTCGATGTTCAACACACCCCCCGTATTGCCCATCTACTCG
The DNA here is from genome assembly GCA_019114945.1 of Candidatus Parabacteroides intestinigallinarum. GTDB lineage: Bacteria > Bacteroidota > Bacteroidia > Bacteroidales > Tannerellaceae > Parabacteroides > Parabacteroides intestinigallinarum. Next base: position 59,188 of record DXEN01000041.1, read on the forward strand.
GCTTTGCAAACCTTGAAATGGTACAAGGAGCAAGGCGGTATCGCGGCGATGGAGAAGAAAGACAAGGAGAACGCGGCCATCCTGTACGACGAGATCGACCGCAACAAGTTGTTCCGCGGCACGGCCGTTCCGGAAGACCGTTCTATTATGAACGTTTGCTTCGTGATGAACGACGAGTACAAGGAGCTGGAAGACGAGTTCAACAAGTTCGCCTCTGCCGCCGGCATGGTAGGCATCAAGGGCCACCGCTCGGTAGGCGGTTTCCGTGCCTCCCTGTACAACGCGATGCCCAAGAGCAGCGTAGAGGCATTAGTCGCTTGCATGAGAGAATTTGAGAGGAAACACTAAAACAATAAGTTACGAATTACGAGTTATGAATTCAAATCATGTACACTCGATTCGTGATTAGTCATTCGTAACTCGTAACTCGTAATTCACAATTCAAATCAAGTTATGTCAAAAATATTAGTAGCGACAGAGAAGCCGTTCGCGGCGGTAGCTGTCAAAGGGATACGGGAAGTCGTAGAGAACGCCGGCATGGAATTGGCGTTGTTGGAGAAATATACGGATAAGGCACAGTTGCTGGACGCGGTGAAAGACGCGGACGCGCTGATTATCCGGAGTGATAAGGTGGACGCGGCGGTATTGGACGCGGCATCGAACCTGAAGATCGTCGTACGCGCCGGAGCGGGCTACGACAATGTGGACTTGCAGGCGGCTACGGCGCATAACGTCTGCGTAATGAACACGCCGGGGCAAAACTCGAACGCCGTGGCGGAACTGGTGTTCGGCCTCTTGGTGTATGGCGTGCGCAACTTCTATAGCGGTACGTCGGGCACGGAGCTGAAAGGGAAGAAATTAGGAATCTTGGCGTATGGCAACGTGGGACGCAACGTGGCTCGCATCGCGAAAGGGTTCGGCATGGACATCTACGCTTACGACGCGTTCTGCCCGGCTTCCGCGATCGAGGCGGATGGCGTGAAGGCGGTAGCCTCTGCGGAGGAGTTATTCCGGACGTGCCAAATCGTATCGTTGCACATCCCGGCGACGGCGGAGACGAAAGGCTCTATCAACTTCGAGTTGATGAACGCCATGCCAAAAGGCGCGATCGTGGTTAACACCGCCCGCAAGGAGGTGATGGACGAGGCAGGACTGGCCCGTATGCTGGAAGAGCGGACGGACCTCAAGTATCTGACGGACGTGATGCCCGCTATCCACGCGGAACTGGCAGAGAAGTACGCCGGCCGTTATTTCAGCACGCCGAAGAAGATGGGCGCGCAAACCGCCGAGGCGAATATCAACGCCGGCATCGCCGCCGCCAAGCAAATCGTCGATTTCTTGGTGAATGGGAATGAGAAATATAAAGTCAATTAACGATTCGTGAATTACGAATTACGAATTACAAATCGTCATAAATACCTATGAACAAAAACCTAACTTATGAAAAGGCGTTGGCGTTTGCCGTACGAATTGTTAATTTGTATAAGTTCTTAATTGCGGAAAAGAAAGAATTTGTGATAAGCAAACAGCTTTTGCGAAGCGGGACTTCCATTGGTGCGAATATCAGCGAAGCTATCTCTGCGGAATCAAAGCCAGACTTTATTCACAAATTTGCGATTTCTCGCAAAGAGGCAAATGAGACAATATTTTGGTTAACACTGTTGCACGAAACAGAATATTTATCGGATAATCAATTCTCGTCATTGAATGCGGATTGTTTAGAGATAAGAAAAATGTTGACATCAACCATACTAACCACCAAACGAAAAATATACAATTTGTAATTCGTAATTCGTAACTCGTAATTCATAAAAGTATGAGAATAAAACCTTTCAAAGGCCTTCGGCCGCCTAAGGAATTGATCGAGGAGGTCGCTTCACGGCCCTATGACGTACTGAACTCGGAAGAGGCGCGGGAGGAAGCCGCGGGAAACGAGAAATCGCTCTACCATATCATCAAGCCGGAAATCGATTTCCCCGTGGGGACGGATGAGCACGATCCCGCCGTTTACCAAAAGGCGGCGGACAACTTTAAGAAGTTTCAGGAGAAGGGCTGGCTGGTGCAGGATAAGAAAGAATGCTATTACGTCTATGCCCAGACCATGAATGGGAAGACGCAATATGGCTTGGTAGTGGGCGCTTACGTGCCCGATTACATGAACGGGAGTATCAAGAAGCACGAGCTGACCCGCCGCGACAAGGAGGAGGATCGCATGAAGCACGTGCGTGTGAACAAAGCAAATATCGAGCCGTTGTTCTTCGCCTATCCCGAGAACGCGGAGCTGGACGCCATCGTGGCGAAGTACACGGCCCGCGAGCCGGAGTACGACTTCGTGGCGAAGCAGGATGGCTTCGGACATACTTTCTGGGTAATCGACGATGACGCGGATATCGCCCGCGTCACGGAGTTGTTCGAGCGGATGCCCGCGCTCTACATCGCCGACGGGCACCATCGCTCGGCGGCGGCGGCGTTGGTGGGCGCGGAGAAGGCGCGGCTGAACCCGAATCACAAAGGGGACGAGGAGTACAACTATTTCATGGCGGTCTGCTTCCCGGCGAACCAACTGACGATTATCGACTACAACCGCGTGGTGAAGGACCTGAATGGCCTGTCGGACGCAGCGTTCATCGAGCGGCTAAAAGAGCGTTTTATCGTGGAGGAAAAAGGCACCGAGGTCTACAAACCGGCGGCGTTGCACAACTTCTCGCTCTATCTGAGCGGCAAGTGGTACTCGCTCACCGCGAAGCCCGGCACGTACGACGACGCTGACCCAATCGGCGTGCTGGATGTCACCATCTCCTCGAAATTCATATTAGACGAGATACTGGGCATCAAGGACCTGCGCTCGGATAAACGCATCGATTTCGTGGGCGGCATCCGCGGGCTGGGCGAGCTGAAGCGGCGCGTGGATAGCGGCGAGATGCGGGTGGCCCTCGCGTTGTACCCCGTCACGATGAAGCAACTGATGGACATCGCCGACACGGGCAACATCATGCCGCCTAAGACCACTTGGTTCGAGCCGAAGCTTCGCTCCGGACTGGTCATCCATAAACTGGAGTAATGCCTTATCGGAAAAACGCACATAGGTGCGCGGGCAATTTAACATACGTGCGTTGGCCAATACACATAGCTGCGTTGGCCGATACACGTATGTGACTATAAACATCCAATCGATATCGTGACTATGCCTCATTATACAGATGATGAAAATATACTTGTCAGCTTAAGCGAGGGAGATGAAAAAGCTTTTGAGGAGTTATTTTTCATTTACCAACCTCGTGTGGTAAATTTCTTGACAGCGTTGACCCACGACAGGGAAGCCAGCCGCGACCTGGCGCAAGATCTATTCTTGAACTTATGGAATGATCACGAGAAGCTGAAAAATATCGCCCATCTCTCCTCCTATTTATTCCAGATGGCCCGTTTCTCGGCTTATAATTATTTGGATCGCCTCTCGGTGTGGGAGAAATACGCGAGCGAACACGCGCGGAACCTTCACGTCGAAGAATCCGAGGAAGAGGCATTGTTTGTGAAAGAATTGCAGGAGATGATCAACCAAGCTATCGAGCAAATGACTCCTCAAAGGCGTAAAGTCTATCGGATGAGCCGGGAAGAAGGCTTGTCGAACGAGGAGATCGCTTCCCGACTGGGCATCAGCAAACGGACCGTAGAGAATCACTTAACCGCCGCATTGAGCGTTCTGCGTAAAATTCTCTATTTGTCGATCGTCCTATTTTTAACGCAAATCCGATAACAGGATAAACCTATCCATATCGCCGACTAAGCTTCTTTCGCCTTTTATCCACTCCTAATCCATCACCTTTTTACCAAACCATAATATTTAAACACTATTTAACTCACAAGGATTGTGTGTACACGTTAAGCAAACTTACTTATGAACAAACAAGGAAAGATTCTGATGGAAGAAAACGATCGGCAAAACGTGAGACACATCATGCGTCTTTACCAGGGAAAGCATTTCTCCCGGAAAGGACGGAGTTTGTTCGGACGGTGGCTACGGGCAGAGAGCCAGGCGGAGGATAAGTCCCAAGCCCTACTCGATTTGTGGAATGCCGTGGATGGAACAGCGACGGCCGAGACGCAGGAAGACTGGAACGCATTGCGTATGCGTATGGCGAAGGATTCGACACGCGGACATCATCTCATCCGCTACGCGAGCTGGATACGCTACGCGGCGATGATCGCATTGATCGCATCGGTAGGAGCCGTAGCGTTCCTCCTTTTCCAGCCAGAAAAACACATCGAGCGAATAGAGATGGCGGAACTGTTTGTCCCTTATGGCGAAAGCCAGCAAATCCTTTTACCGGACAGCTCGAAAGTGTGGGTGGAAGCGGGCTCGTTATTAGTCTATCCCAAAGATTTCGCCATTCTAAAGACACGCATGGTTTACCTGACAGGCGAAGCCTCTTTCTCGGTAGCGAAGAATAAAGAGAAACCTTTTATCGTCAACACGACTGATTTGGACGTAAAGGCTTTAGGCACGGTTTTCACGGTATCCTCCTACCCCACGGATTCCTATACAAGCGCCATGCTGGAGGAAGGTAGCGTACAAGTGAACGTAAAAAACGGAGAGCAGCGACCGGAAACGATATTGAGTCCCCATGAGGAGCTGGTCTATTCTCGCTTGGACAATACGGTGACCATCCAAAAAGCAAACGTTTCCGCATATGGGATGAAGCGAAAAGGGTATCAGATTTATGAGGATATTTCCTTCGGTGATTTGATGACCGCGTTGGAACGAAAATATAACGTGACGATCCAATATAGTTCCGAAAAATACGCACAGGAACGCTACAATGTCAAGTTCGCTCCCCACGAGACCTTGGAAGACGCGCTGGAAGTGCTGCGACAACTGGCGGGTATCCGTTATGAGATAAAAGAAAAAACAGTATTCATCCACTAAAAAGAAAGGCCTATGAGAGAAAAGAAACCGGGAAGAACAAAAACACGCGACTTTTCTTCCCGGCGTTTGAAACCAACTAATACCATTTGACGGGCTTTATACGAAAGCCTCAGAGAGTAAACGTATTTTTAGTCATTTCAAAACATACAAATATATGAAGTTAATCAATCTGATGCCTGTAAAAAGAAAGAAAATTATTTCCCGTATGTTAATAATGGGAGCTTTATCCGCCTCCAGTCTATTGGCGTACGCGCAACATCAACAGGTGATATTATCCGGAAACAATCTAACATTAAAAGAAGCTTTTGAGCAAATAGAACGACAAACCAACTTGTTCATCGATTATAACGTTCGTGACGTGAACGATTCCCGTATCATCCAAAAACTGCCCGCACGAAACGAGGTGCAAGCCGTATTAAAAGAATTATTGGAAGGCACGGATTGCATCGTTAGGTTCAGCGATGGACATATCATCATCACACGATCCGAATCCTCCACCGATAAAACCCAGAAAAAAGTGACCGGCACGGTATCCGACGAGAACGGCGAACCGATTATCGGCGCAAACGTCGTGGAGAAAGGTACCACCAACGGCACCATCACCGATATGGACGGCCGCTTCACACTCGACGTGACGGAAGGCACCACATTGCAAGTCTCTTATATTGGTTACAAAGAACGAGAGATTAAGGCGGGGAACCGCCCTACCCTCAGTGTCGTATTAGCGGAAGACACCGAGAATTTGGACGAGGTGGTAGTGATTGGGTATGGAACCATGAAAAAGAGAGATTTGACAGGAGCTGTATCTTCCGTAAAAAGCGATGCGTTAATGGAACTTCCTACCAATAATATCTCACAAGCATTACAAGGACGTGTGCCCGGTGTGCAAATCCAACAAAACTCAGGGGAGCCAGGAGGGAATATGCAAATCCGGATCCGTGGAGCAAATTCGATTTCCGGAGATAATGAACCTCTTTGGATTATCAATGGATTCCCTGGAGATCAAACCATGTTGAATTCCTCGGATATCGAAAGCATAGAAGTTTTGAAAGATGCTTCCGCTACCGCTATTTATGGTTCCCGTGGCGCAAATGGAGTCATTTTAGTGACAACTAAACAAGCGAGAGAAGGTCGGGTAAGCGTTGACTACGAGGGGAGCTATAGCGTGCAAACCGTACGGAAGAGATTAGATCTGATGAATGCTACTGAATATGCGGATTATTATAATACTTTTTGGAAAAACACTCAAGGGGAAAACTATTTCACCGATAGCGAGATCGCCAGCTTTGGAGAAGGTACGGATTGGCAAGATCTGATATTCCAACCAGCGGAGGTTCAAGACCACTCCTTGACCGTGAGCGGAGGAAGTGATAAAACCCAATTTTCAGTAGGAACAAGTTACTTTAATCAAGAGGGATTGATTAAGAAGAACAAATATCAGCGAATCGTAGTAAGAGCGAGCCTGAATCATAACCTCAACGATAAGTTCTCGATCTCCTATAATTCAATATTGAGCAGGACGAACCAGCATACGACAAATCCAAACAGCATTTTATTGGCAGCGCTTTCCGCTACCCCAACCGTTGGCCCTTATACGGATGATGGAGAGTATCAGTTGCTTACCGGTATTTATCCTTTCAGCCCGGATAACTTGATCAACCCGATCGCCTATTTCAACGAGGTGACCAACAGGTCGGTAAATAATAAAGTGATGGCTAATATCGCGGTTACTTACAAGCCGATTAAAGATTTGTCGATTAAAATCTCGGGAAATGTATCGAACACGGATTACCGAAACAATGGTTATACAGGCGTAAATTACCCAAACTCCACCGGTTCGGCAAGCTTGAACTCCGCGAATTATTTAACCGTGAACAGTGACAATATTGTTACGTACAATAAGACATTCAACAAGGATCATACGCTTACAGCGACAGGAGCATTCACTTATGAGCGTTATACCGCCGAGACCATGGGAGTAAGCGGCTCCGGATTCCTGAGCGATGCCGCCGGACCTTTTAATATCAGTTCGGCTACTACGTTCGGTGTCCCATCCTCTTCTTATACGGATTGGACCTTATTGTCCTGGTTAGGCCGATTCAATTATGGTTATAAAGATAAATATCTGGTAACGGTCAGCTTTAGAGCGGACGGTTCGTCTCGTTATAGCGAGGGGAATAAATGGGGGTTCTTCCCTTCCGGAGCGTTCGCTTGGCGATTTTCGGAAGAGGGGTTCATGAAAGATTTAACATTCCTCTCCAACGCTAAATTGAGAATTGGCTGGGGACAGACTGGCAGTACGGCGATTAGTCCTTATTACACGTTGAATATGTTATCATCCGGAAAAGTCAGCTTTGATGACGCCCTTTACACTTATTACGCTCCCGGGACACGCTTGCCGAGTGATTTGAAATGGGAAACGACTTCCCAAACGGATATCGGCCTGGATTTGGGATTTTGGGATAACCGAATTCGCTTTACCGCGGACTTCTATTTGAAAAACACGCGCGATTTGTTGAATACGGTACAATTGCCTTCCTCTTTAGGATATACGACAACGGTCAGGAACGTAGGCAAGGTTCGGAATAAAGGCTTCGAGTTTCAAGTGGACGCGAATCTTTTCGATGGCGAATTTAAATGGGACGTTACTGCCAATCTTTCCTTGAATAGGAATAAAGTAATCAAACTTCAAAACGGACAAGACATCCCAGGCTCAACTTATAACTTGAATGTCGCGAATGATTACATAAATATCCTGCGGGAAGGATATCCGATGAGTATTTTTTACGGTTATCAAGTAGCCGGATTCGATGACGAAGGACATTTTACCTATCGGGATAATAATAATGATGGCTCGATTACGGAAGCGGACAAGACGATTATCGGCGACCCCAATCCGGATTTTATATATGGCTTGTCATCGAATATGTCATGGAAAAATTTTGAGTTCAGCTTCTTCTTGCAAGGGTCACAAGGCAATGACATATACAGCTTCAGCATGATTACCCAAAATTATAAGACATATATCGGATATAACGCCTTGAAAGAGGTTTACTATAACCATTGGACACCGGAGAATCCGGGAGCGAAGTATCCGGTGGTAGATAACGTGATTTCCACGAAGATGGCGGATAACTTCGTTTACAATGGCTCCTATTTGCGATTGAAAAACATTAAGTTGGCTTACAATGTCCCGGTCGATAAATTAGGTATCGATTGGTTGAAGAGAGGGCAGATTTATGTAAGTGGACAGAATCTGTTGACTGTCACGAAATATCCTTGGTGGGACCCGGAAGTGAATTCGAAAGGAGGAAGCAGCTCTATCAATCAAGGTATCGATGATTATTCTTATCCTACGGCGAAAGGTTTCACCGTGGGTGTAAAATTAACGTTTTAAAAGGACATAATATGAAAATCAAATACTTGTATTCATTATTGCTATGTATTCTCGCTTGTGGATGTAACGATATATTGGAAGAACATCCGAAAGCGATAGCCACCGAGACGTTTTATAACACGGAAGACGAGATCGCTTCCGCCTTAAACGGCGTCTATGAACCCATCCACGGGAGTCAGTTTACCTCTTATTTCACGTTATTGGAGGCATGTCCGGACAACGTGTACGGAAAAGGAAGCTTGGCCTCTATCAGCGATTACGCAGGATTCAGCACGGCCAATATCACGAATATGGGCTCCGTGTGGACCGCTTTGTATAGATCTATCCGCAATGCGAATGCCGTTATCGATAAAGTTCCTCAGTCGGAGGTGCGAGAGAATATGAAAAATCAATTTTTGGGCGAGGCAAGGTTCTTGCGCGCTTTCGATTATTTCGCTCTCGTACGGCTGTGGGCAGGCGTACCGCTTCGGACAGAAGAGAATATGGATATTATCGAAGTGCCCCGTGCCTCTCAAGAAGAAATTTATCAATTGATTCTTCAAGACTTGGAATGGGCAGAGACATACTTGCCCGATAGCCCGCGATTATTGGGTACACCCTCCAAATGGGCGGCCAAGACCTTACTGGCCGATGTATATTTGAACTTGAAGGAGTATGAGAAGGCGCGCGACAAGGCGAAAGAGGTGATCGACTCCGGAACTTATTCGTTGGTAAGAGTCGAGACCCCGGATGATTACGAGAATATTTACGGGGCGGACCTGCTGACGAGCACGGAGGAGATTTTTTATTTCAAGTATACGGACCAAAAAGGTTGGGAGTTAATGAATTTCTTCCATATAGACGGAGATGGATATAAACCTTATGGCGCTAATTGGTTCTCATTCTATACATATACAGACAATCCTTTCTATGCGGAATGGGATGACGCAGATTTGCGAAAACAGCACATGTTTTACGCTTGGGACATCGGATTCGGGGACAATACGTTATTGTTTAAAAAGTACATAGATCCGAATGGAACATCCAACGCGTCGAACGACTGGCCTATTTATCGCTATCCGGAAGTGTTATTGATTTATGCGGAAGCGGCGAACGAAGCGAACGGAGGACCTACCGAGGAGGCGATGGAGCACTTGAACCAAGTCCGTCGTCGCAGTTATGGCTATGATCCGGATGTAGCCTCCCCCGTAGATTTAAGAAGCGGGGATTATAATCATGACACGTTCTTTGAGTTAGTCATCAGAGAAAGAGGATACGAGCTTATCTTGGAATGTAAGCGATGGTTGGACCTGTTAAGGACGGGGTTAGCGGAAGAATATATACAGAAAGGTAAGGGCAAGACGGTCAATACGGAGATGTTCTTGTGGCCGATACCCGTTGTTGAGACAAATTACAATACGGCGATCGATCCGGTAAAAGACCAGAATCCGGGTTATTAACCATGAGGAGCAAAGGCGGCGCCCTCGCACGGGCGCTGTCTTTTTTAGGAATATAATTTATTTGAAGACATGAGAAATTGGAGATTTTATATAACATGGATCGTAATAGCGGTTTCACAGTCCGCCGCAGGTAAGTCTTCCGACACTTTGATAGCGGAAAAAGTCGATAACGCCTGGAAAATCGTGTGGGAAAGATTTTGCCATTCCTCGACCATGCTTTTTTATGATTACATCAGCAGTTATGAGAAAGGGAAAGAATTATCTCACCTGCCCACGACGAAAGAGATCAAGGAGCAATATCCGAATCCCTGCGGATATGGTACCGGGATGGAAGATTGTATGATCCTGTCAGGAACAATGCTTGAGACGATCGTAGACCGATATGAGACTACTGGAGAAACGCAGATGAATGAATATGCCTCTAACCTTTTTAAAGGGATCGTAAGCTGCTCCTTGATAGAAAGCTGCCCGGGATTCGTTGCCCGCGGGATTTGCGTAGAAGATGACAAGAGCTTTTATATCAATTCCTCGCGCGATCAGTATACGCATGCCGTTTATGGATTATGGAAATATTATAATAGCCCGCTTTGCTCATCCGGGCAACAGGACACGATCCGGCTGATCTTGACGAATATCGCAGAACGCTTAATCAAAAATGTAACTTCAGAGAACAATTATGATTTGTTGCGTGCGGACAATCGACCTTGTCCCTTAGGTATTTGCCGAATGTGGAATGTCCAATCACACGAAGCGGCCAGGCTTCCTATGTTTTATGCTGCGGCATGGGCGGTGACAGGGAAGGAAAAGTATTATGA
>DXEN01000042.1 GCA_019114945.1 Candidatus Parabacteroides intestinigallinarum
CGACGGCTCTCCACGCCCGTGAAGACGTCCTTGAACAGCCCCGGCACGTAGGGCGCCTCGCCCGCCTCCACCGCCCGGTAGTACACGCAGCGCAGGCGGCGCATGTAGGTGGAGATCGTGTTCTGGGAGCGCCCCGCCCGACCCAGGTGGCCCTCGTAGCGCTCCAGGTTCCTCTTATTTATATAGGTATAGGGGATCCGCTCCATCCCCGCGAACCGCGTGAACGAGCGCCACGCGTCCCGGTAGCTCTTCGCCGAGGAGTGACGCTTGTTAGCCTCCAGGTAATCTATATACGATTGTATACCTCCCGTGAAATCTTTTTCGTGACTCATAACTTTGAAATCTTACATCTGAAATTTAAACTTTACAATCACAAAAAAAGGAGGTACGCCTCCTTGAGACATACCCCCCTTCTCTGATAGTTTTATCGCTTACGTTCCGATGATTACAACTTATCGTTTGATCCCAAAACGTTGAGGATCTTATGCTTGTACAATTTCTCCATCTCATCGCGAGCCGGTCCTAAATACTTACGCGGATCGAACTCAGCCGGTTTCTCAGCGAATACCTTGCGGACAGCCGCCGTCATCGCCAGACGAGAGTCGGAGTCGATATTGATCTTACATACAGCGGACTTAGCGGCCTTACGCAACTCATCCTCGGGGATACCGATAGCGGCCTCCAACTTACCACCGTATTTGTTGATCATATCCACATACTCCTGCGGAACCGAAGAAGATCCGTGCAAAACGATCGGGAAGCCCGGCAATTTCTCCATTACGGCGTCCAATACCTCGAATGCCAAAGGAGGAGGAACCAAACGGCCCGTAGCCGGATCCACGTGGCATTGCTCCGGTTTGAACTTATAAGCACCGTGAGAAGTACCGATAGAGATCGCCAACGAATCGCAACCCGTACGTGTAGCGAAGTCGATTACCTCCTCCGGATTCGTGTAAGTGTGATGCTCAGCGCAAACCTCGTCCTCTACGCCGGCCAATACGCCCAGCTCACCCTCAACGGTAACATCATATTGATGCGCATACTCAACGACCTTCTTCGTCAAGGCCACGTTCTCCTCGTAAGGCAGGTGAGAACCATCGATCATGACAGAAGAGAAGCCCATATCCACGCAAGACTTGCACAACTCGAAGCTATCGCCGTGGTCCAAGTGAAGAACGATCTGCGGATTCTCGCAACCTAACTCCTTCGCATACTCAACGGCACCCTCTGCCATATAACGCAGCAACGTCTGGTTCGCGTAGTTACGAGCGCCTTTCGATACCTGCAGGATAACCGGCGACTTCGTCTCAACAGAAGCCTTGACGATTGCCTGCAACTGCTCCATATTGTTGAAGTTGAAAGCGGGGATAGCGTATCCACCCTTAATTGCCTTGGCAAACATCTCTCTTGTGTTTACCAAACCCAAATCTTTGTAACTTACCATAGCTTTAATATGTTATTACGTTAATGATTAAAACTTGATACAAAGATAAACAAGATTCGTGACACATAGCGTTATAAAGCCTATAAAATAACACAAAATCAGCCTCATCGAAAAAAATAGCCGGATTTTCTTTGTTTGTTCCGACCAAACATATACCTTCGCGAACCAAATGCCGGTTACCAGTAAATAACAGAATATAAATTCAAAAAAAGATAAGAAAGCAATGAAAAAAGGTATTCATCCTGAGAATTATCGTCCCGTAGTATTTAAGGACATGTCGAACGACGATACGTTCATCACGCGTTCAACTATCAACGCGAAAGAGACAATCGAGATCGATGGTGTAACTTATCCGTTGGTAAAGGTCGAGATCTCTAATACTTCTCACCCGTTCTACACAGGTAAATCTAAATTGGTTGACACGGCCGGACGCGTGGATAAGTTCATGAGCCGCTACGGTAACCGCAAGAAGAAATAAAGATTTCCCTTATATTTTAGGAATAAAAAGGTCGCGAGTGGAATGCTCGCGACCTTTTTTTTATTCTTGTACTATTACTAAATATTGGTAACTTCGCGAAATAAACGAATATCATGGCAAAAACAAACGAACAAATCCGGAACATCTTAGCCCAATTCCAATTAAGCGAGAAGGTCATCGCCGCGGAACCTTTCGGCAACGGGCATATCAACGATACCCTAAAAGTCATCGACGAACAAGGGAAGATCCACTACGTGTTGCAACGCGTCAACCACCAAATCTTCACCAACGTGGATATGTTGCAACGGAACATAGAGATCGTCACGACCCACATCCGCAAGAAGCTGGAAGCACGGGGCGAGGCGGATATCGACCGCAAGGTGTTGACTTTCCTACCAACCCGCGACGGGAAGAATTACTATTTCGATGGCGACAGCTATTGGCGCGTCAGCCTCTTCATCCCGCGCAGCAAAAGCTACGAGGAGGTCACGCCCGAACTCTCCTTCGAGGCAGGCCGGGCGTTCGGCGACTTCCAGACCATGCTATCGGACCTCCCGGAAGGAACCTTGGGCGAGACGATTCCCGACTTCCACAACATGGAGTTCCGCCTGCGGCAATTCCAAGAGGCCGTGACGACCGATCCCGCGGGACGGGCGGAAGAGGTCAAACCGCTTATCGAGGAAATCGACCGGCGAGCCGAGGCGATGTGCGTCCAAGAGCGGCTATACCGGGCAGGCAAACTACGGAAACGGGTGAACCACTGCGATACGAAGGCGAACAACATCCTGTTCGACGCCGATAGCGACAAGGTGCTTTGCGTGATCGACCTCGACACGGTGATGCCGGGATTCGTACTGTCCGACATCGGCGACTTCATCCGCACGGGGGCGAACACGGGTGCCGAGGATGACGAGAACCTGGACCGCGTAGGCGTGAATATGGAAATCTTCGAGGCTTACACAAAGGGATATATGGAGAAAGCGAAAGCGTTCCTCACCCCTACGGAAATCCAGTTGTTGCCTTACGGAGGCCGACTGCTCACCTACATGCAGACCGTCCGCTTCCTGACGGACTACCTCAACGGCGATACCTATTATAAGATACACAGCCCGAAGCACAACCTCGTCCGCACGAAGGCGCAATTCAAGCTGCTCCAAAGCCTGGAGGAGCGCGCCGAGGAGATGGATCGCTTCATGGAGCAGTGGCTGTAAGCCCCTATCTTTTTCTTAAACGACAGAAAGTGCTTCTCGCCCGAGAAATCCATTTCTTGACTCAGGAAAGCCTACTTCTCGCCCGAGAAGCCTTTCCTTAACGGGAATCGAACCATATCTTGAATCGCGTCAGCCCATCGGGATAGGTACGAAGCGAGAAACGGCAACCATGCCTCAGCAGCACCTCCCGGATAAAGATCAAGCCAAGCCCCTGCCCGTTCGGCTTCGTGGAGAAGAAGGGGCTGAAGAGCTTGGCCTCCGTCGCCTTGTCGATGCCCTTGCCCGTATCGGCGATCTCGATGCCGATAGGTTCGGCATAGGTATGGATATAGATCGTCCCCCCTTCCCCGATCGCCTCGGCGGAGTTCTTCAGGATATTCACCAATACTTGCTCGAAGAGGACGCTATCCAACGAGGCGACGGGCTCTCCGGGCGCCAGCTCCGTCACGATATCGATCGCCCGGTCGTGGCAACTATTCTCCATGAAACGCTCGCAAGAGGCGACAATCTCGTTCAGCGAGCAAGGCTGGCGGCGCGGCTCCGGTATACGCACCACATCCGCGAAGCGGGTGATGAAACGGCTCATGCTATAGCAACGCTCAATCAAGACCCGCAACAATTCCCGGACATCCTCCATCTCCTCCGCGTCCCGCAACGTCGACTCCAACGTATCCAAGGAGGAAGTGATGCCGGCGGTCGTATTGTTCACCTCGTGGGCGATCATGCGTATGACTTTCTCGTAAGCCTTCTTCTCGGCGCTGAATACCTCGTCCGTCAAGACCTCTATCAAATAAAAGGTGTGCTGGAAACCCCGGTCGATAAACGAGGAATGGGTGCATTTGTAAACACTGGCGTTGTTCAGGCGGATCGTGCTCGACTGGTTCATCGGGATACGGGCCAGCTCCTCCGCCAAGGGTGAGTCGACACCCGCGACAGTCTTTCCCACGACCTTCTCCGGATCCCGTATCTCCAATATTTTGCAAGCGGCGGGGTTCACGGACAAGATTTCCTCGTCCAAGTTCAGGATGACCACCCCCATGGGCGAGGCGTTGATCAGCAAATCGAGGAAATGATTCTGCTCCCGCAAGCGCAGACGCTCGCTCTTCAGCTGCTCCATCATCCGATTGAAGACATCGACCACGCGGTCGGCCTCCACCTGCCCGACCTTCCCCAGCCGGGAGCTGAAGTCCTGTTCCTTCAGCAGCTCCATACCATTCCCGATGATGTGCAGCGGCTTGATTACCCGCTGGTAGAAAAGGAACAGATAAATCATCGAGAGCGCGATGAGCGACTCCACCGCGAAGAACCAACCTATCGAGACGGTATAGAGGACATAATACGAAATGACCGCCCAAATCGCCAACAGCAACACAGCGAATATCCAAAACAATCCTTTCAGCCTCATCCTTTCCTTCCCCCCTACTTGTCGACCGCGATCCCGTATTTCTCCAACCGCCGATACAGGGCGGCCCGGCTGATGCCCAACGCCGAGGCGACCCGCGAGAGGTTGCCGCCATGCGCCTCCAAGGCCCGCGAGATGGTCTGCCGCTCGATTTCCTCCAAGGTCAATCCCGTTAGCGAGGTAGCGGCCAGCGAGCCACCCGAAGGCGCTCCCGCCCCTTGCCCCTCGAAGTCGGCAGCGTCCAGCAACGTCTTCCCCGATACGAGCATCGTACGTTCCACCAGGTTCTTCAACTCCCGGATATTCCCCGGGAAAGGAAGACGGGAAAGATACGCCAAGGCGTCCGCCGAGAAATCCACCTTGGGCAGACCGTTCGCCTCCGATTGCTTATCGGCGAAATAACGAACCAGCAACGGAATATCGTCCCGACGCTCCCGCAAGGCGGGCAGATGCACGGTAATGAGGTTGACGCGATAGAAAAGATCCTCGCGGAAAGAGCGGTCCGCCACCATCGCCCGCAAATCGCGGTTCGTGGCGCTCACCACCCGGACATCCACCTTACGGGGATGGCTGTCGCCCAGGCGCTCGAAGGTCTGGTCCTGCAACACCCGAAGCAACTTCACCTGGCACGATAGCTCCAAGTCGCCGATCTCGTCGAGGAAAATCGTCCCCTTGTCCGCCATCTCGAAGCGGCCCGTCCGGTCGATATACGCGTCCGTGAAAGCGCCTTTCCGGTGCCCGAACATCTCGCTCTCGAAAAGACTCTGCGAGAGCCCGCCTAAGTTCACTTTCACGAAGGCCTCCCTCGCCCGCCGGCTATTCGCATGGATCGCCTCGGCGATCAGCTCCTTGCCCGTCCCGCTCTCGCCGGTAATCAAGACCGAGGCGTTGGTCGGGGCTACCCGGGCGACCGTCCGCAATACCTCCCGCAACGCGGCGCTCCGCCCCACGATCTTATCGAAACGGGCGGAGGCCCCGGCTTCCGCGGGCTCCGAGGGAAGTTCCTCGCCTCGCTCCCCCTCGCTCAACTCCAACGCGGTGCGTATCGACTTCAGCAGCATCAGGTTGTTCCAAGGCTTCGTGACGAAATCGAAAGCGCCGGCGCGCATCCCCTCCACCGCCAGCGAGATCGAGCCCCACGCCGTCATCAGGATAACCGGCACCCCGGGGCGGAACACCTTCACCTGCCGTAGCAATTGAAGCCCCTCCTCGCCCGTCGTGGTCAACGAGAAGTTCATATCCATCAGGATCAGCTCCGGCGCCTCGGCACGCACCACCTCCAACGCCTCCCGCGGACCGGGCACCGCCTCGGGGCGGAAACCCGCCCGCCGCAACAGGAAGGTCAGCGACTGGCGTACCAACGCGTCATCATCTATTATCAATATCATAACGTCTCTGTCTATCTTTTCACGAGTTCCTCGAAATCGGCGTCTAATGTACGATTATTCAGGAAATCGTACAACGTTACGCTACGGATGTTGTAGAAATAAAGCCAATAATAATACAACTCCTCGATATGCTTCTGCCGGGCGTCGTCCTTCGAGCTTTGCGCGTCGTTCAGGTCGAGGATGTCGATTTTCCCCACCATAAAGGTCTCGATAGAGGTCTGGTAGCGCCTCTCCGCCAATGTATCCACCTCAGCGGCGATCTCCAGTTGGTCGGCTTGGTTGTTGAAATTCTCCACCAAGAGGAAGACATTCTGATTAAACTCCATCCGCTCCTGCCGGATCTGTGAAAGCACCACCTCGCGATTCGACTCGGCGACCTTCACCTGTCCTTTCCGCTTGCCCCAATCCAGGATAGGGATCGAGAAACCCACTTCCACGATCTGATTGTCGCGCAACGGATTGTAAGCCCCCCGCAGGGAGGCGTCCTGCCCCGTGTAACCCACCGAGGCGAACAGATTGATGCTACGCCGATTGCCCTTGGCGGTCGCCACGTCGTAATCGGCCTCCAGTTGCCGGCGAAGGATGTTCTTGGCGAAAGAGTTGTTCTCCAACGCTTTCTCCAACACCGCCTGATAATCCATACGCACCCCCTCGACCGTTCCCGGCAGCACCGGCTCGATCTCGTCCCGCTCGCTCAAACCGAGGAACGAGCGAAGCTGGAACATCATCGCGTTGTAGTTCGAGCGGGCATCGGTGAGCTTCGCTTTCGCCTGCAAAGCGGACTGCTCCAGCCGCATCAGCTCGCTCTCCGAGATATAGCCGATCTTCCGCTTCGCCACCGCGATATCGTAGAGTTTATTGGCGTTCGCGAGGTTCTGCTCGCACACCTCCCGGCTGTCCTTCGCTAACAAAAGATTGAAATAATGCGTGATGGTGGATATCGTGACGTTCTCCACCGACTCCATGAAAGCCGCCTTCGCCTCCTCGTAGCGCACCGGTTCGATGCGGCGCTTCCACTTCTGGTCGTTCACCCCGAAGATGGGTTGCGTAAGGGTAAGGCCCACCGGCACGCTCATGATCTCGTTGTAGGCGCCATGCCCTAATTGGCGGGTAAAATCGAGGGAAGTGTTCAGCGCGATCTGTCCGCCGGTGAGGGCGATGTTCTGCGTGATGGATATCTCGCCGTTCAAGCCCAAGTAATTATTTCGCACGTAGGTATAGGAACCGTCCGATTGCTGATACTTCGCGTACTGCTTGCTGTACGAGGGCAGCGTGCCCGTGAACATCACCTCCGGCAACTGGTCCGCCCGGTGCGTGCGATACTCCCAATAGGCGGTGCGCAACTCGTTCAAGGCCACCGCCGCATCCACGGAATTGACCTGCGCTATTTGGATGGCCTCGCGCAAAGTGAGCCGCACACGCCGCGTCGGCTCCTCGGCCCGCGCCCCGCAGAGGCACAAGCCCCAGCAAACCGCCATGAATAGATACATCCTTTTCATTGTCGTTCGTTTTTTCCCTATCGAAAGGCAAAAGACGTGCCAAAAACGCAACCTTCTGATAGTCAAATGATATACATCCACACGAGTGTCCGCTTCCGAACAGTGTGTTCGCTTTTGTCTCATCATGGGCATCGTAAAGGCGCGACAATGGGCATCATGAGTCGCTTAGAATGCCTATCATAAGCTCCTCACGATGCCCATCGTCAGATAACCAAAGTCCCCCCCATGATTGGGATATTTCACCTATTATAATGAAAGGGTCGCGAAATAATGGTATTTTCGCGACCATCGTAATCACGATTATAATATATAGAAAGATGAAGAACGACGGTTTCACGCTCCGGAAACGGCTCCGGAGCTTCAAGTACGCGTTCAATGGCATCAAGCTATTGATCGCGCATGAGCCCAACGCGTGGATCCACTGCGTGGCGGCGGCGTGCGTGCTCATCGCCGGGAGCCTGCTGGGTCTCTCGCGGATGGAGTGGGTCGCCATCGCTATCGTAATCGGCATGGTACTGGCGGCGGAGGCGGTGAACTCCGCCATCGAGGCGCTGGCGGACCGGGTATCGCCGGGATACGACGAGGCCATCAAGCGAACGAAAGACCTCGCCGCGGGCGCCGTGCTGCTGACGGCGATAGCGGCGGCGGCGGTCGGCCTGCTTATCTTTATCCCTAAAATCATGAATCTGTTGTAATATGACGAGACGAATCTTATTCTTTTGCATGGCGCTCTTGCTGTGCCTGTCGGCGAGCGCGCAAGAGCTGAAAGTGACGGGAAGCCGCAAGGCGGTGCGCACGTCGGGCGACGTGCTGGTGTTTGTCACGCCGGTAGCGGGCCTGGCCGCCATCCTCGCCACGCAGGACTGGCAAGGGCTGAAGCAGGGCGTCTTCACGGGAATCACGACCGTGGGCGTCACCTACGCCTTGAAGTATATCGTGAAGAAAGAGCGGCCCGACCGAAGCGACAACCACTCTTTTCCCTCGATGCATACCTCCGTGTCGTTCGCCGGAGCGGCGTTCATCCAGCGGCGGTACGGCTGGAAATGGGGCATCCCCGCCTATGCCCTATCCACCTACGTGGGCTGGAGCCGCGTCTACGGGAAGAAGCACGACTGGTGGGACGTGGCGGCAGGAGCCGCCATCGGTGCGGGAAGCGCCTACATCTTCACCCGTCCGTTCGCCAAGAAGCACGACCTCAACATCAGCCCCGTAGCCGGCGACGGGCACTACGGGGTCTATATGTCGATGAGGTTCTGAGTCCCTTACTCATACCGCAACGCCTCGGCGGGTTCCATGCGGGCGGCCTGCCGAGCGGGATACCACACGCCGCACACGATCATCCCGGCGATGACACAGAAGGTAATCGCTTGGCACGCGAGGAACCGCCCCGCCGTGAAGGGGAGCAACTCGGTATCCAGCAACTCCAGTTGGGCGATATTGAAACTAATCACGAAGGCCGGGACGAACGCCAATGCCAACAGCATCAACCCCTCGCCCGCCAGGATGCCGCGCAGCTGGCCGCGGGAGGAGCCGAGCGCCATGCGCAAGCCCATCTCGCCCTTGCGGTACTCCGAGCGGAACCAGAAGGTGCCGATCACGCCAAGGAAGATGTTCACCAACAGAAATACGGCGATGGCCACGTAGGTGCGCGCTTCGTTCTCCAACCCGTAACCACGGATATACTCCGCCCGCAAGGTGGAGAAAGGCACGATGTCGAGCAGGTAGAAGTTGCCCGCGCGGGCTTGCGTCTTCAGCTCGGCACGCAGCCGGTCGATAAACTCGGGCGTGTCCGCCTCGGGACGTACCCGCATGGCGACCTCCAGCGACTGCATATTGCCGTCAAACCCTCCCTCCTCTAAATAGGAGGCGGGCAGCGGGATATACACGAACGGCACCTCCCGCTCGTAACGACTCGGGCGACTGACGGAGCAAAGACCCGTCACCTTATATTTCCGCTCGCTATAGCTCGTCACCTCCTGCCCCACGGCGGGACGGAAGTCGGGATACTCCCGCCGTGCGAAATCCTCGCTGAGTACCACCGCGTCCGCCTCCCGCAAAGCGGCGGCAAGCGCCTCGTTACGCTCCGGCTCGTCCCGCGAGCCGAACACCCGGAAGTAATCCGGCGACACCTGCCGATACCGCAGGTTAACCACCACCGTGTCGATACTCCAATTCATCTGCCGGTTACCTAATCGGTAGGGCACGCCCATATCGGCATAGCAGACCGCCTCCACGTCCGGATTGCTCCGGAGGCGATCCAGCAGCTCCAGCATCAGCGCGCCGTCCGTGCGCTCCCGCTCCTCTTTCGGGACGTAGCCGGTAGCGCCCTCGGCAAGGTTGTCGAACGCCAAGAAGTAGGTATGCTCGATATCAAAGCCCATCGGCTTCGTGTAGGTACGTCCCATTACATATAAATAGTCCACCAAGAACCACAGGATGACGGATACCAACAGCAGCTCCGCCCACAACCAGCCGTTCTGCCGACGCTGGTTCCAAATCAATTTCAATATATGTTGGATCATAGTCTATTTATGATTTATGATTTCTAATTTATGATTTATCATTTATAACCTACGAGATATGATTTCACCCATCATTCGGAAATCATAAATCATAAATTATAAATCATAAATCTATCCATTGTTCAACGCCCTCACAATAGGGGCTCTCGCACTACGCCAAGCGGGGATGCCCGCGCTCAGCAGGTTCAACAACAGGCAGGCGAGGAACGCCAACGCGAATATCACCGGATTGAACAGCATATCGGCGTTCAGGAACGCCTGGCTGATGCCCGTATCGTCCGCGGCGAGGAGCCAGCCCGGCAACGCCGTCACCATGACGTACGAGACCACCAGTCCCAACACGCCGCCCATCAGCGTCTGCAAGAGGTTCTCGCAGAGGATTTGCGTCACCAGCTCCCGGCGGGTCGCCCCGAAGGCGCGCCGCACGCCAATCTCCGCCATGCGCTTCCGCATCCGGCTCAGCGTCAGGCCGCTCATGTTGATGGCGGGGATGAGCAGGATGATCGCGATAATCAACACATACCGCGCCACCACCTTCGCCACCGGCGGCTCCAGCATTGGATGGTCGCGCACCCGCGCCTCGGTGATGTCGTCGGGCGCGCCGAACAGCTTCAGGCGGAACTCCCGCTGCGAGGCGTTCATACGCTCGATGTTCGCCAACGCCTCCGCCTTCACCTTGGGACGGTCGGCGGCGGAAGGGGCGAGCAGGTAGGCGTCGAAGATACCCAGCAGCCGCTCGCAGCCATTATCCATAAAAGCGGTGTAGCACGAGGTGTAGGGTACCCACACGTCGGCGTAGGCCGCCTCCGCCAGGCGGGACACGTCGCGTACCACGCCCCGGATGACGTAGGGCACGTAATTCACCTCGATGGTCTTCCCCACCGCGTCGGTCGTGCCGAACAGGCGGCGGGCCGTCGAGGCGGAGACTACCACCTCCTTGATACCGCTCGCCACCGCCGCCTCGTCGTACGGCTTCCCGGCGAGGAAACGGAAGTTGAACACCCGCCAGTAGCCCGCGTCGGTATGGCTCATATCCGCCTCGAACTCCACGGCATGGTCCGTCGTAGCCACCAACGCCTGGTAGACGTGCGAGCCGATGCCCACCGCCTCGGCGGTCTCCAGCGGGTAGAGGCACTCCTTCGCCACCCGCGAGCCCAACTTGGCGGAGTTGTTCACGTTCGAATCCTCCACCCCGTTGGCGACCGCCCAATTCACGAAAAGCATCCGGTCGCGATAATCCTCCGGCGAGTAACTGGCCACCCGGATTTGCCACACGATGACGATGACCATAATCAGGCAGATGGCCAACGCCGTACCCCCTACGCTGACCGCCGTCAGCAACTTGTTCTCCCGGAGGAGAAACCACGCTTGTTTCAAGTAAATCCGTATCATACTGCTTCTTCTTTAATTCCTCAAACTCTTTACTCATATCGCAACGCCTCGGCGGG
>DXEN01000043.1 GCA_019114945.1 Candidatus Parabacteroides intestinigallinarum
CTTCCCTGCCAAGTGTTCGATGGTAAAAAAGGTTAACACCCTATATATATTCTCATTCACCTCTCCTTGATTTTTATGCCTTGCGCCAAAGGTAGGGATTTCATTTGAATAAGCAAGCGGTTTTTCGATAAAAATTTGAGGAATTACGAGTTATGAGTTACAAGGGGAATGTATTAGCACGCAGAGGACGCGGATTGAGCGGATGAACGCGGATTGTTATTATCGCTCATTATAAATGAAATCCAAACCCACATCTTTATATTTCGAGAACTTTCGATCTGAACTTATCAATGCCGTTCTATCGGCAATCGCCTGCGCGATAATCAAACGATCAACAGGATCTTTATGGTCATCCATTAATGGCAAAGAAGCATAAACAGACAAATGCCTCTTACTCACAGGCACTATCTCGATGCCCACATCCTCAATCCGTTCTAGAATCTCTTCCGGGCGCAGCATCACATTCCGCCGCTTCTTTTTCCCCTCTTCCAATTTACCAATTTGGCACAAATGGATTAATTCATGAACACACAATATGCTTGTTTGCAATATATTCGCATAACCTTCCATTAATTCCTTCACCTCAATCGACAACTCCTCTCGATTTAGAAATGAAAAAACAAGAATATTCGTGTCAAGATACAGTTTCATCTTAACACATAGCGCATATTCAACTCAACCGGATCGTCATACTCATGCTTCAGCCAGTATTTGGCCATTGGCGAAAGCTCCTCTTCCGGCATACTTCTAAGTTTATCCATGAAATTACGCTCGTCTTGAAGCTTCTGCCTCTTTGTCCTTTTCCTCTTGATTTCTTTTACCTCCATACCGCCTAATAATTAGACTACAAATCTACAAAAAATCGAATTCATTACAAAGTACTATGACGAGTAAGAAATTACGAATGGCGAATTACGAGTTACGAATGGTGCGAAACATGGGACGGTGGAACCGTCCAACTCTGTCTAACCGTCTGGTGTCGCTAACGCTCCACCAGACGGTTCTCGCGCCTCCGCTTTCTTCCGACCTCTTCGAGGTCTAACAGATATCTGCCCCACTACCAATCAAGAATGGCGAGAGCTGGAAATTGTCAATCGTCCATTGTCAATTGTCAATTGATTCATGACACACCCCCTGCCCCCTCTCAAGAGGGGAGAGGATGCATTCCCAAGCCATAAATCATAAATCATAAATTACAAATCATAATTCATAGCTCGTCACTCGCCGCTCGCCGCTCGTCCTTCCGATTAATTGTTCTCCGGACGGAGCTTGCGAACCACAGCGCCGGCACGCCACATCTCGCTATCGCGAAGCGCCTTCAACTCGGCGTTCAGCTTCTCGCGGTAATCCGGACGCGAGTTGGAATCGATAGAGCGTTGCGCCTCGTTGCCGCAAGCCACCTCGTTGTAAAGCTTCTCGAATACAGGCTTAACGGCATCGTGGAACGGGCCCATCCAGTCCAACGCGCCGCGTTGGGCGGTGGTAGAGCAGTTGGCGTACATCCAGTCCATACCGTTCTCGCCAAACAAAGGCATCAGCGATTGCGTCAACTCCTCGACGGTCTCGTTGAACGCCTCCGAAGGCTCGTGGCCATGCTCGCGCAACGTCTCATACTGCGCCAGGAGCAAGCCTTGGATAGCGCCCATCAATGTACCGCGCTCGCCCGTCAAGTCGGAATAAACCTCCTTCTTGAAAGTCGTCTCGAACAGATAGCCGGAACCCACGCCGATACCCAGCGCGATGACGCGGTCCCAAGCCTTGCCGGTGGCGTCTTGATAAATCGCGTAGCTGGAGTTCAAGCCCCTGCCTTGCAGGAACATCCGGCGGAGCGACGTACCGGAGCCCTTCGGCGCGATCATGATCACGTCCACGTCGGCCGGCGGGACGATATGCGTACGGTCGCTATACGTGATGGCGAAACCGTGCGAGAAATACAACGCCTTGCCGGCGGTCAGGTGCTTCTTGATCATCGGCCAGCACTCGATTTGCGCCGCGTCGGACAGCAATACCTGGATGATGGTCGCCTTCTCGCACGCCTCCTCGATACCGAACAACGTCTCGCCCGGCACCCAGCCATCGGCCACGGCCTTGTCGAACGTCTTGCCCGGGCGCTGGCCCACGATTACGTTAAAACCATTGTCGCGCAGGTTCAAGCTCTGGCCCGGACCTTGCACGCCATAACCGATTACGGCGATTGTCTCGTCTTTCAACACCTCTCTCGCCTTCTCCAAAGGAAATTCCTCGCGGGTCACTACATTCTCCTCGACACCGCCAAAATTCATGATTGCCATTTTCTTCTTAACTATTTAATGTTTAAAAAACTATTTAGATTGTCTCTTCCTGATACTCTCTCTCCCCGGCTATCGCCACGTCGCCGCGGCGCGGCAAATCGCCTTGCCCTCGTGGCAAATCGCCAGGTCGTACTTGCCCGGGGCCGCTTCCGCCTTGTGCAACGTGAGCGGCATGCCCTGCTTCCCCTCGGACTGGTAGGCGATCTCGAACCGCCCGATCTCGCCCTCGCGGAATTGGTCGATCGCGAACAAATCCAACAAATGCTCGATATACTTCACGCTATTGAAGTGCCCGTTGATATCCAAGTCGCTATACTTGATGGTATAGGGGATGCCCTCCGAGCGGCTCTCGGCCGGGGCGATCTTCCCCGGCTTCTCGATGGGGCACGGGCGGTCGGTGATATACGCCCCCAGCGCCTCGCCATCCAGCAACGTGGGCCGACGGGTCTCCACATCGATCGCCGCCCAAATGGAGCGGGCGAAGCCGAACGTCTTCCCCCGGCCATCCGTCAACTCGAAGCAACGCCCCGTGAACAAGCGGCCCACCTCGTCGATCCACGTATACAAGCAAATCTCCTCGAACGCCGCGGGATACTCGCGCATCTCGATCGCCAAGCGCGACAAGACCCACGCCGTGTGGCGCTCCGACATATCATTGAACCCGAACCCGCGCTCGCCGGCGTGGCCCGACGCGGCATGAATCAAATAATTGCCTATCATCGGGAGCGTCACCCGCCCCCGGAAGTCCGTCAAGTAAGGCTCCGCCACGAAATGATACAAACCTACCTTTTCCATATCGCTACACT
The DNA here is from genome assembly GCA_019114945.1 of Candidatus Parabacteroides intestinigallinarum. Classification (GTDB taxonomy): domain Bacteria; phylum Bacteroidota; class Bacteroidia; order Bacteroidales; family Tannerellaceae; genus Parabacteroides; species Parabacteroides intestinigallinarum. The sequence goes on from DXEN01000043.1 coordinate 3,098, forward strand.
ATCTTTCACTCACGCTAAAACCATGCTTTACACATCGGGAAGGGCTCACGCCTCTTGCTTCCGCCCCTCCAGCTTCCGTTCCATCTCCGCCAGCATATCGCTCAGGCGCTCCACCTTGCTCTTCGTGATGGCGATCCGTCCGGAACGGATGAACTGCAACACGCCGATACGCTCGCTCAACTCGTCGAACAGGGCCTGCGTCTCGTCGTAATGCCCGCTCTTCTCCAGCACCACGCACGTCTCGTTCATCTCCAGGATGCGGGCGTTGTACTTGCGAATCAAGTCCTCCACGGCCCCCATCTTGATGAACAGGTCGGTGCTCAGCTTATACAAGGCGATCTCCTGATACACCAAGTCCTCGTCCGTATTGTAGTACGCCTTCAGGATATCCACGCGCTTGTCGATTTGCTTCACCACCTTATCCATCATATCCTCGTCGGCGAAAGTGGTAATCGTAAACTTATGGATGCCCTTGATAGCCGACGGGGAAACGGAAAGCGTCTCGATGTTCAATTGCCGGCGCGTAAAGATAATCGTTATCTGGTTCAAAAGACCCACGATATTCTCCGAAAAGATAATAACGGTATATAATTTCTTTGTTGTCATAACCTCGTCTCCTCCTTTTTTACTTGTCATCGCCCATTATAATATCCGTGATGGTACATCCGGCCGGCACCATCGGGTACACCATCCCGCAAAGCTCCACGTCGGCCACCAGCAAATAAGCGCCCTCGTGGTCGAGCATCTCGCGGATCGCGTCGTCCAGCTCGGCCCGCTCGCGCACCTCGCGGGCGGCGATGCCATACGCCTTCGCCACCGCCACGAAATCCGGGTTCTCCATCTCGGTGAACGAATATCGCTTATGATAGAACAACTCCTGCCACTGGCGCACCATGCCCAGGAAATTATTATTCAAGAGGATGATCTTCACGTCCAGACGCTCCTGCATAATCGTGCCCAGCTCCTGGAGGGTCATTTGCAAGCCCCCGTCGCCCGTGAAGAAACAGACCGTACGCCCGGGAGCGCCAAACTTCGCCCCGATAGCCGCCGGTAGGCCGAATCCCATCGTGCCCAAACCACCGGACGTCACCACGCTACGCGTCTGGCTATATTTGAAATAGCGCACGCCCATCATCTGGTTCTGCCCCACGTCGGTCACCAACACGGCCTTGTTGTCCGCGGCCTCGGACACCTTGCGTACCACCTCGCCCATCCGTAAGTAGCCCGACTCCGGATACAGCTCCGGGCGAATCACCTTCTCGTACTCCTCGCGGGCGTCCGGCTCGAACGCGGCGTTCCACTCCGGCCGCTTCCGCTCCTCCAGCAGGGCCGTAATCAACGGGATCGTCCGCTTGGCGTTACCAAGCACCTTCACGTCCACGGGCACGTTCTTCCCGATCTCGGAATTATCGATATCCAGATGAATCACCTTCGCCTGCTTGGCGTAGGTCTTCAAGTCGCCCGTCACCCGGTCGTCGAAACGCAAGCCGATCGCGATCAACACATCGCACTCGTTCGTCTTCCGGTTCGGCCCCACGTTGCCATGCATGCCCAACATCCCTTTATTCAAAGGGAAATCGGACGGCATGGCGGAAAGGCCCAACGTCGTGGAAGCCGCCGGGATATCGTTCCTCGTCAAGAACGCCATTAACTCCCGCTCGGCATTCCCCAGGATCACGCCCTGCCCCACCAGGCAGAACGGCCTCTCCGCCTTATTAATCAAGTCGGCGGCCAGCTGAATACGCTCCGGCACGATGTCCGGCTCCGGCTGATAGCTACGGATATAATCGACCTTCTTGTAAGCGTATTCCACCATCCCCACCTGGGCATCCTTGGCGAAATCGAGCACCACCGGTCCCGGTCGCCCCGTGGAGGCGATATAGAAAGCGCGCGATACCGCCCAAGCGATATCCTCCGGCCTACGGATCTGGAACGCCCACTTCGTGATCGGTTGCGTGATGCCAATCACGTCGATCTCCTGAAAAGCGTCCGTACCCAACAAGGAGGAAGCCACCTGCCCCGTGATTACCACCAAGGGCGTGCTATCCATCATCGCGTCGGCGATGCCCGTGAGGGTATTCGTCGCCCCCGGACCGGAAGTGACCAACGCCACGCCTACCTTTCCCGATACCCGGGCATATCCCTGCGCCGCGTGCGTAGCGCCCTGCTCGTGGCGCACCAACACATGCTTGAGCTTATCTTTATAATCATAGAGGCAATCGTACACGGGTATCACCGCGCCTCCCGGATAACCGAAGATCGTATCGACACCCTCCGCGATCAACGCGCGCAATAACGCCTCTGAACCGGTAATCTTTTCCATACTATTCCTATTTTTCCTTCGTTATTTTAATCCTCTACTATACGCACGCCTCCCTTATCGGCGGAACTCACCATTTTCCCGTAAGCCCGCAACGCCTTCGAGACCTCCCGCTTCCGGAACGGAGGCGTGAAGGCTTTTTTCCCGCGAGCCTCCTCCTCCACACGCCGGGCGGCAAGCTCCGCGTCGCTCAACCGGACGTTGATGGAACGTGCCGGGATATCGATATCGATGATATCCCCATCGCGCACCAACCCAATCGCCCCGCCCGAGGCGGCCTCCGGCGAGATGTGACCGATAGACAAGCCGGACGTGCCCCCGCTGAAACGTCCATCCGTAATCAAGGCGCATTCCTTGCCCAAGTGGCGGCTCTTGATATACGAGGTCGGGTAAAGCATCTCCTGCATCCCCGGACCTCCCTTCGGACCCTCGTAGGCAATCACGACCACATCGCCGGATACGACTTTTCCACCCAGAATCCCCTCGCAAGCGGCCTCCTGCGAGTCGAACACCTTCGCCGGACCGGAAAATCGCCAGATGCTCTCGTCCACGCCGGCGGTCTTCACCACGCATCCATCCACGGCGATGTTGCCTTTCAGCACCGCCAAACCGCCATCCTTGGAATAAGCGTGCGCCACGTCGCGGATGCAACCCGCCGCGCGGTCGGTATCCAATTCCTTATAATACGTCTCCTGCGAACCCATCCGAATGCTGAACGTACGGGCCGGCGCGCTCTTGTACTTACGAAACGCCTCCTCCGTCACCCGCGGAGAAGTAATGGCATACCGGTCGATCGCCTCGGCCAAGGTCAGGCCATCCACCCGCCTCGCGGAGCCATCCACCAAACCGGCCTTCTCCAACTCGTTCATAATACCCAAGATGCCTCCCGCACGGTTCACGTCCTCCACATGATAGACATGCGTATTGGGCGCCACCTTGCACAGGCAAGGAATCTTACGGGAAAGCATATCAATATCCTCCATATAGAAATCCGCGTCCGCCTCCCGCGCCACGGCCAGCAGGTGAAGCACCGTATTGGTGGAACCGCCCATAGCGATATCCAGCGACATGGCGTTCAAGAACGCTTGACGGGTAGCGATAGAGCGAGGCAATACCGAGTCGTCTCCATCCCGGTAATACTTATACGCATTCTCCACGATTTGCTTGGCGGCATCCCGGAAGAGTTGTACCCGGTTCGCGTGCGTCGCCACGATCGTACCATTGCCGGGCAAGGCCAGGCCGATCGCCTCGTTCAGGCAATTCATGGAGTTGGCCGTAAACATACCGGAGCAGCACCCGCATCCCGGGCAAGCGTGACGCTCCACCTGCTCGACCCGCTCGTCGCTCACCGAGGTATCGGCCGACTCGATCATCGCGTCGATCAAATCCCAGTGCCGGCCGTTCCACTCGCCAGCCTCCATCGGTCCGCCGGAAACAAATATCGTCGGGATATTCAACCGCATGGCGGCCATCAACATACCCGGCGTTATCTTGTCGCAATTGCTGATGCACACCATCGCGTCCGCCTTGTGGGCGTTCACCATATATTCCACGCTATCCGCGATAATGTCGCGCGAAGGAAGCGAATAAAGCATCCCATCGTGCCCCATGGCAATCCCATCGTCGATCGCGATCGTATTGAACTCAGCCGCGAAACATCCCAGTTTCTCGATCTCGGCCTTGACCAATTGCCCTGCCTCATGCAAATGCACATGCCCCGGCACGAATTGGGTAAACGAATTCACGATAGCGATAATCGGCTTGCCAAATTGTTCCTCTTTCATCCCGTTGGCACGCCATAGCGCACGGGCACCGGCCATCCTACGGCCCTCGGTGCTGAACGAGCTTCTTAACGGATTCTTCATCTCTTCCATATCTTTTCATTCTTGGGAGCGTTACCCACGCACGCCCCTACTTTATAACATTATAGTAAAAAAGCCCTTCTCTATAAGGAGAAAGGCTTCACGAAATATCTTAACCGATTCCATAACTTCTCGCATACCTTTCTCCCTTACCTGCTAATGTTTAGAAGGACCACCACAAGAACCGTATGCGATACATTATTTATCATCTTTTCCTGTCTATTTTTTAGTTTGACACCGCGAATGTAAAACAATAATCCATACACACAAAGGATTTAAAAGAAAAATCTCACTTTTTCTTTCAAATCTCAATAAAATAACGCCTAAGGATTGCATTTTAATAGCGATAGCGAATGAATGAAAGACAATAAACTATCTAATGAAATGGTCGCTTTCATATGATGATTCCTCCTATTATTATACCGCTTCTACTCTATCGCGAATGTAAGGAATAAATCGGAATATTCCCGTCATTTCCCCCGTTTGTCTTCCTTTTTGCCGGGGAATCGCGATTTTTCCGCGATTCTTTATACGTAGAAGCCCCAAAAACGTTTGCGGGATTCAATGAATACCGTATCTTTGCGTATTCAATCACGCATATGAAAAAACAATTTGAACATAAAGAGGCAAACAAGCGATCGGGATCGCCGAAAGAACGGCGCGTCACCGTCAAAGAAAGCAACACGTTGCTGCCTTTCCTGCTGGAAACATTGAGCGAACAAAGCCGTACCTCGATAAAAGGATTGCTGGGGCACGGACAAATCTCCGTGAACGGGCAAGTGACCCGCCAATTCGACACCTCTTTGCGACCGGGCGATACCGTCGGTATCTATTATGGAAAGAGAAGGGAGGAATGGAATAATCCGTTGCTGAAAATACTATGGGAAGACGACGACCTGATTGTCGTCAATAAGAAAGAAGGCTTGCTCTCCGTATCGACCGAGCGCGTGAAGGAACGTACCGCCTATCGCCTGCTGAGCGACTACGTGAAACAAACCGACCCCCGGAACAAGATATTCATCCTGCATCGCTTGGACCGCGATACCTCAGGCATCATGATGTTCGCCAAGAATCCCGAGACGAAAGAGCGGCTTCAATCCAATTGGAACGAGATGATAACCCGCCGTATCTATATGGCGGTCGTAGAAGGAAAATTGGAGAAAGAGACCGATTTGCTCGTATCCAATTTAGTAGAGAACAAGCAGATGCAGGTATACGTAACATCCGGCGAAGGCAAGGAGGCGATCACCCGTTACCGAGTGGTACGGACGAACGGCGCCTACTCGCTCTTGCGATTGGAATTAGAGACCGGGCGCAAGAACCAGATCCGCGCCCAGATGCAATCCATCGGTCACCCCATAGCGGGCGATACCAAATACGGAGCGGAGACAAATCCCGCCCGGCGCCTAATGCTCCACGCGAGCGAACTGCATTTCATCCATCCGCGGACGGGCGAGGAAATGCACTTCGAGACACGCCCACCCAAATGCTTTTTATCTACAACCGCTCAAAAATCCAATTAATTAATGATTCATATGAAGAAACTCATCAGTACAATCGTCCTATCACTTATCGTGTTAATGGCGCAGGCACAAATATTGACTCCCGTCACTTGGGAGATCCGCCTGGACGACAAAAACGGTGCCACCGAGAAAGAGATTATTTTTACCGCCACCTGCGAGAAAGGATGGCACCTGTACGACATGAACCTGCCTGAAGGCGGGCCTGTCTCGACCTCTTTTACCTTCGAGACGTTAACCGGCGCCAAGCTGATTGGCGAACCGACCCCCTCCGTAAAGCCTACGACGGTATATGACGAGCAATTCGCCATGGACCTCCGTTGGTACGCGGGCTCGGTATCGTTTACACAAAAATTCCAAGTGACCGACGCAAAGAAGTTCAAGATGGAAGGCGAAGTGGAGTTCATGGCCTGCAATGACGAGACATGCCTCCCCCCGGATCGTGTATCGTTCGCTTTCGATAAGACAAGCATCCATGCGGACGCTTCCGCGGCTTCATCCAACGAACCCACGGAGGGAACACCGGCAGAGGCAACTCAACCCGAGGAATCCGCTCCGGTGAGCGCTCCCGCCACAACCGATCCTACTCCAACGAAACCTATCGCCACACCCACGGCCGACCAATTGAACGGCCTGACCGACACCCCGCAATTGTGGACACCGGTCATCGATAAACTCAAAGCGTTTGGCGACACGACAATATCCGCCACCGATACCTCGTGGCTATTCATCTTTATCGCCGGATTCATCGGCGGTTTAGTCGCCTTGCTGACCCCCTGCGTCTGGCCGATGATCCCCATGACGGTCAGCTTCTTCTTGAAACGTACCAAAGACCGGAAGAAAGCCATCCGCGACGCCATCACCTACGGCTTATCCATCATTGTCATCTATCTGGCGATGGGATTGCTGATCACCGGTATCTTCGGGGCAAGCGCCTTGAACGACCTCTCGACCAACGCGATTTTCAACATCCTGTTCTTCTTGCTATTGGTCGTATTCGCGATTTCTTTCCTCGGAGCGTTCGAACTCGTGCTGCCCGCCTCCTGGACCAGCAAATTGGATAGCAAGGCCGATTCGACAACCGGCGTGCTAAGCATTTTCTTCATGTCGTTCACGCTTGTTTTAGTATCGTTCTCTTGCACGGGCCCGATTATCGGTACCTTGTTGGTACAGGCGGCCTCGATGGGTACGGCGATCGGCCCGGCTATCGGGATGTTCGGATTCGCGTTGGCATTATCCATCCCGTTCAGCCTTTTCGCCATTTTCCCGAATATGCTGCAAAATATGCCCAAATCAGGAGGATGGCTCAACTCCGTAAAAGTCGTATTAGGATTCCTGGAATTGGCCTTGGCGCTGAAATTCTTGTCCGTAGCGGACTTGGCATACGGTTGGCGTATATTGGATCGCGAGGTGTTCATCGTTCTTTGGATCGTCATCTTCGCGTTATTAGGTTTCTATCTATTGGGTAAAATTAAGTTCAGCCACGATAGCGACTTGAAATATGTGTCCGTCCCCCGCTTGTTCATGGCGATTATATCGCTCGCGTTCGCAGTTTACATGGTTCCGGGTTTGTGGGGCGCCCCGCTCAAGGCGATCAGTGCGTTCGCTCCGCCTTTATACACACAGGATTTCAATCTCTATAAAAACGAGGTGCACGCGGCGTTCGACAATTATGACGCCGGCATGGCATACGCACGCCAGACAAACAAACCCGTAATTATCGACTTTTCCGGTTACGGTTGCGTAAATTGCCGGAAAATGGAAGCCTCCGTATGGACAGATCCGGAAGTCAAACGAATATTGGAAAACGACTATGTGCTCATCACGTTGATGGTGGACGACAAGACCAAGCTGCCTCAAACCATCGAGATCCAAGAAAACGGGAAAACCCGGAAACTGAAGACGATCGGTGACAAGTGGAGCTACCTGCAACGGAGTAAGTTTGGAGCGAACGCCCAGCCTTTCTACATCTTATTGGATGGCGACGGGCAACCACTCGGACCTTCCTACGCATTCAACGAGGATGTTTCCCAATACCTCCAATTCCTACGGGAAGGTTTGAGAGAATTCAAACAAAAACAGCAATAAGATACATAACAAACAAGAGGGCTCGGTTTTTACCCGGCCCTCTTTCCTTATAATTATTACACAAATTAGTATGACAACAAAAGAAGAGAAAATGAAAGCCTTTGGGCAATTGCTCGACATCATGGACGAGTTGCGGGTAAAATGCCCTTGGGATCGCAAGCAGACCAACGAGAGCCTACGCACGAACACGATCGAGGAAACATACGAACTGAGCGAGGCTTTAATGAAAGCAGACAACACGAATATAAAAAAGGAATTGGGCGATCTGTTACTACATATCGTCTTCTATGCCAAAATAGGCGAGGAAAAGGGGGCTTTTGACATCAAGGACGTATGCGACAGCCTTTGCCAAAAGCTAATCTACCGGCATCCGCATGTATTCGGGGAAACTTCCGCCGATACCGCGCAAAAGGTAGAACAAAACTGGGAGCAGCTCAAACTGAAGGAAAAAGGCGGAAACAAGACCGTATTGGAGGGAGTCCCCTCTTCCCTACCCTCGCTGGTAAAAGCTTATCGCATCCAAGACAAAGCACGTAACGTGGGCTTTGATTGGGAAGAACGGGAACAAGTATGGGACAAAGTACAAGAAGAGTTTAATGAATTAAAAACAGAAATCGGCCGAATGGACACGGACCGCATGGAAGCCGAGTTTGGAGATTTGTTCTTCAGCCTCATCAACGCCGCCCGTTTATATAAAATCAACCCCGACAACGCCCTGGAACGCACGAACCAAAAATTCATCCGCCGCTTCAACTACTTAGAGGCGCATACCATCCAACAAGGACGCTCTTTAAAGGATATGACACTGGAAGAGATGGATCAACTCTGGAACGAGGCAAAAGCCCAAGGACTATAATTTTACAGAACATAGGTGCATGAACAATTTAACATAGGTGTGTTGCCCCACGCACCTACGTGACTTGGCCCACGCACCTATGTTCGGGATATTCAGTAAATACCCCTAAAAAAGAGATGGCATATAAAGAGGATAGAGGATAATCACTTTATATGCCATTTTTATATTGGTTTTCCATGTTTTAAAAAGAACACATCGCAACGAAAAAGCGGGAATCCCTTTTCAGGAATCCCCGCCCCAAAAGTTCTTATCAATCATAGCCGAAGCCTTAGTCAATAAGTGCCTTTTGTTTAGATAAACCGGCTCTCACCGACTTGTCTTGACTTGAAAAACGCCTCATTTTCTCATAGCATTATGAGATAATATTTATCAACAACATTTTGTGTTAAACATCAAAATGAGTACAGACGCAAACGTACACTTTCTTTTTCAACCTCGCAAGAAAAAACGAATTATTTTTCGGAAAAATTCATCACCGTTCGTTCTTAAACATCCTAAGCATCCTAATCTGTCGAAATCATCAAATTCGCTCCACCTCCTCCGGGCTCAAACCGGTCAACGAGGCTATCTCGGCAACCGACTGTCCCAACGCTTTCAGCTTACGGGCGATCTCTAATGCCTTTTGACGTTCTCCCTCCAAACGACCTTCAGCAAGGCCTTCAGCACGACCCTTCCGCTCGCCGCTGTTGTAAAGCGTGACCTCCACGCTCACCTGGTCCCAAAACTTGTCATAACCCGCCAGCTCCGCGTCCGTGAACGCCGACGCGCGAATCTCAGAGAGCGCCTTGCCAAC
>DXEN01000003.1 GCA_019114945.1 Candidatus Parabacteroides intestinigallinarum
GGCACCTTGCGGGACGAGACCGGCTTGGTTACTTCTGTGGAAGGTTCCGCCGCTTTAAGTATCGAGCCGATAGCGGACGCTACCGTGCAAGAGGGCGGAACGGTTACCCTGACCGCCACGGCGAACGTGGAGGTAAACGTAACCGTTACCTTCCAATGGCAACGCTTAGTGGATGGCGTTTGGACGAACGTTCCGGAAGCGGAACAAGCGGCTATGTTGTTGCGCTCCGCCGAGACCGCTCCCCAGACGGATCAATTGGTGGTTTCCGCGGCTGAGGCTGGTCAGTACCGCTGCTTGATTACCCGCGAGGAGACGACGGGAGAAGGCGAGGAGGCGAAGACCGTCTCTACCACTTTGGCTGCTTACGCCACGGTAACGGTCTCGGAGCCTGTAGAACCGGAGCCAGAGCCGGAACCCGAACCCGAACCGGAGCCATCGTACTACGACGTGACGCTTCCGGAGGTGGAGGGCGCCGTGATCAAGCCGCTGGGCTCCACCTCGGTGATCGAGGGCGGCACGTTCCGCTTCACCATCGAGATAGAGGAGGGCTACATAGCCGACAACCTGCTCGTGCAAGCGAACGGCCCGGCCATCACGCCCGACGCGAACGGCGTGTATAGCGTCACCGTATGGGGCGACGTGGAGATTGTCGTCACCGGTATCGAGCCGGATCCCGCCGTGGGCGTCGAGGGCGTGGACGACCTGTCGCTGAAGGTCTGGAGCAGCGAGGGCCGTCTGTTCATCCAGACCCCGAAGGCGGATAGGGCGTATATCGTCACCTTTGGTGGCCGCGTCTACAAGATCCAGGAGCTGCCGGCGGGCGAGACCGCCATCCCGATGCCGCGGGGTGCCTATATAATATATGTAGGCGGCGATAGCTTCAAGATAAATATGTGATGTGAGTTACGAATGACGAGTTACGAGTGACGAGGTGAAAAGCTTTCGGTTCGTGTAAGGATAGGGCCGTCCGGTGGAGCGAATCCATCGGACGGCTTTTTATACTGCCTATCGTAATTCGTCATTCGTAACTCGTAATTCGTATCTCGTCACCCGTAACGTATAAATAACGTTAAATAGTCGGAAATGATATAAGCCCGCCTCTCGTTGGAATAGAACAAATGTGTAAATTCGCGGTTCGAAACGAGTAGTATAGATTCGAGATAAATAGATTTATAAATAATACATTCAAAGTTAAAAGAGAAAGAAATGCCTACAATTCAGCAATTAGTTAGAAAAGGAAGGGAGACTTTGGTGGTAAAGGGTAAATCGCCCGCTTTGGACGCTTGTCCGCAACGCCGCGGCGTTTGCGTGCGTGTTTACACGACGACCCCGAAGAAACCTAACTCAGCGATGCGTAAAGTAGCGAGAGTACGTTTGACAAATGGTAAGGAGGTAAACTCTTATATCCCGGGCGAGGGCCACAACTTGCAGGAGCACTCGATCGTGTTGGTGCGTGGTGGTCGTGTGAAGGATCTTCCGGGTGTGCGTTATCACATCGTACGCGGTACGTTGGATACGGCGGGCGTTAACGGCCGTACGCAAAGACGTTCCAAATATGGGGCGAAGCGTCCGAAGCCGGGTCAGGCAGCCGCTGCCGCTAAAGGTAAGAAGAAGTAATCAAGATGCCTTCAAACTGAGAATCAATTAAAAGAAAGTAAAAACAGGTTTGAGTTAATTGGATAGGCTATTAAGGTTGAGTAAATGGTTCGGCGGAACCGTTGAAGACTAATTAAAGGCAACCAACGACAAGAACAAATTTTTTGAGACAAGATGAGAAAAGCAAAACCAAAGAAAAGACAGATCCTGCCGGATCCTGTTTTCGGTGATGTAAAGGTTACGAGATTCGTTAACCATTTGATGTATGATGGCAAGAAAAGCATTGCCTTCTCTATTTTCTATTCCGCATTGGAAGCCGTAAAGGCTAAATTGCCCAACGAGGAGAAATCCGCCCTCGAGATTTGGAAAGCCGCTTTGGATAATATCACCCCGCAGGTGGAGGTGAAGTCGCGCCGTGTGGGTGGCGCCACGTTCCAAGTGCCTACTGAGATCCGCCCGGATCGTAAGGAGTCCATCTCTATGAAGAATCTTATTATTTTCGCGCGTAAGCGTGGCGGCAAGACGATGGCCGACAAGCTGTCCGCCGAGATTGTCGACGCTTTCAACAGCCAAGGTGGCGCGTTCAAGCGTAAAGAGGATATGCACCGTATGGCCGAGGCTAACCGTGCGTTCGCTCACTTCAGATTTTAATATTGCAAATACAAGGAGATAAAACAAGAAAAGATGGCAACAAAAGCTGACGAACTGTTAAAATACACCAGAAACATCGGTATCATGGCGCATATCGACGCGGGAAAGACTACGACTTCCGAGCGTATCCTTTTCTATACGGGTCTGACTCACAAGATCGGTGAGGTGCATGACGGCGCGGCGACCATGGACTGGATGGAGCAAGAGCAGGAGCGCGGTATCACGATTACCTCCGCGGCTACTACTACTTACTGGAACTATAACAACGAGAAATATAAGATTAACTTGATCGATACTCCGGGGCACGTCGACTTCACGGTCGAGGTGGAGCGCTCGTTGCGCGTCCTGGATGGTGCCGTGGCCGCTTTCTGCGCGGTAGGCGGTGTTGAGCCTCAGTCTGAGACGGTATGGCGTCAAGCTGATAAATATAATGTCCCGAGAATCGGTTACGTGAACAAGATGGACCGCTCGGGCGCGAACTTCTTCGAGGTGGTTCGTCAGGTGAAAGAGGTGTTGGGCGCTACGCCGTGCCCGATCCAGATTCCTATCGGCGCGGAGGAGACCTTCAAGGGTGTCGTTGATTTGGTGAAGATGAAAGCGATCATCTGGCACGACGAGACGATGGGCGCCGAGTACGAGATCGACGAAATCCCCGCTGAGTTGCAAGCCGAGGCCGATGAGTGGAGAGACAAGATGCTCGAGACATTGGCGGAGGTAGACGACCGCTTGATGGAGAAATATTTCGAGGATCCTTCCACGATTACGGAGGAGGAGATCAAGGCGGCTATCCGCAAGGGTACGTTGAGCATGCAGATCAATCCGATGATTTGCGGTTCGTCGTTCAAGAATAAGGGTGTGCAGACGTTGCTCGACGCCGTGTGCGCTTATCTGCCGAGCCCGGTCGACACGCCGGCTATCGAGGGTACGGACCCGAGAGACCCCGAGGTGGTTATCTCGCGCAAACCGATGTTCGAGGAGCCGCTGACCGCCTTGGCGTTCAAGATCGCTACCGACCCGTATGTAGGCCGTTTGTGCTTCTTCCGTGTATATTCAGGTTCGTTGCACGCCGGTTCGTATGTTTACAACTCTCGCTCGGGCAAGAAAGAGCGTATCTCGCGTTTGTTCCAGATGCACTCCAACAAGCAGAACCCGATGGAGGTGATCGGTTGCGGCGATATAGGCGCCGGTGTCGGTTTCAAGGATATCCGCACGGGCGATACGCTTTGCGACGAGGAGCATCCGATTACGCTGGAGTCGATGGAGTTCCCGGATCCGGTGATCGGTATCGCCGTAGAGCCTAAGACGCAGAAAGACTTGGATAAGCTGGGTATGGGCTTGGCTAAGTTGGCCGAGGAGGACCCGACGTTCCGCGTACAGACGAACGAGGAGACGGGCCAGACGGTGATCAGCGGTATGGGTGAGTTGCACTTGGATATCATCATCGACCGTCTGAAACGCGAGTTCAAGGTAGAGTGTAACCAAGGCAAGCCGCAGGTTTCTTACAAGGAGGCTATCACGAAGCCGGTTGAGTTGCGTGAGGTCTACAAGAAACAGTCGGGTGGTCGTGGTAAGTTCGCCGATATCATCGTTCGCATCGAGCCGGCGGATGAGGACTTCGAGGGCTCTCTGCAATTTATCGACGAGGTAAAGGGCGGTAACGTTCCGAAGGAGTTCATTCCTTCCGTACAGAAAGGTTTCGAGAAGGCGATGAAGAACGGTGTGCTGGCCGGTTACGCGTTGGATAAGCTGAAGGTGACGTTGATCGATGGTTCTTTCCACCCGGTAGACTCTGATCAGTTGTCATTCGAGATCGCCGCTATCCAGGCGTTCAAGAACGCTTGCGAGAAAGCGGGTCCCGTCTTGATGGAGCCGATCATGAAGATGGAGGTCGTTACTCCGGAGGAGAGCATGGGTGACGTGATCGGTGACTTGAACAAGCGTCGCGGACAAGTAGAGGGTATGGAGACCAGCCGTACGGGCGCCCGTATCGTAAAGGCGAAAGTACCTTTGGCGGAGACATTCGGTTACGTGACCGCTTTGCGTACGATTACCTCGGGTCGCGCTACCTCTTCGATGCAATTCTCTCATTACGCGCAGGTTTCTTCCGCTATCGCTAAGCAGGTATTGACGGAGGTACAAGGTCGTGTTGATTTGATCAAATAATATTAGAAACATATAAAAAGATATGAACCAAAAGATCAGAATTAAATTGAAGTCTTACGATTATTCTCTGGTGGACAAGTCCGCCGAGAAGATCGTAAAGACCGTAAAAGCTACAGGTGCTATCGTGAGCGGTCCGATCCCTCTTCCTACGCACAAACGTATCTTTACGGTGAACCGCTCAACGTTCGTAAACAAGAAATCGCGCGAGCAGTTTGAGCTTTCTTCTTATAAGAGATTGATAGATATTTATAGTTCGACCGCTAAAACGGTTGACGCCTTGATGAAGCTGGAGTTGCCCAGCGGGGTTGAGGTAGAAATTAAAGTGTAAGTTTTTTAACAATTAGTGAAATGCCAGGATTATTAGGAAAAAAAATCGGAATGACATCCGTTTTCAGTGCCGAGGGAAAGAATCTTCCATGCACTGTTATCGAAGTAGGTCCTTGTGTTGTTACACAGGTTAAGACTTTGGAGAATGATGGCTACGAGGCTGTTCAATTGGGTTTCGTCGATAAGAAAGAGAAGCACACGACACAGCCGGAGATGGGTCATTTCAAGAAAGCAGGTGTAACGCCCAAGAGATACTTGGCCGAGTTCAAGGATTTTGAGACCGTATGCAATTTAGGCGATGTGCTTACCGTCGACTTTTTGCAGGACGCTAGTTTCGTAGATGTTGTTGGAACGTCGAAAGGTAAAGGTTTCCAAGGTGTAGTAAAACGCCATGGTTTCGGTGGTGTGGGTCAGAGCACTCACGGTCAGCATAACCGTGCGCGTAAACCGGGTTCTATCGGTGCTTGTTCTTATCCCGCGAAGGTATTCAAAGGCATGCGTATGGCAGGCCAGATGGGTAACGAGCGTGTGACCGTCCAGAATCTTCAAGTGATCAAGATCATACCGGAACACAATCTTTTGTTGGTAAAGGGTTCTGTTCCAGGTGCAAAAGGTTCAATCTTATTAATTAAAAAGTAATGGAACTGAGCGTATATAATATTAAAGGTGAGGATACCGGTAGAAAGGTAACTTTGAACGATGCGATTTTCGGCATAGAGCCCAACGATCATGCTATCTACTTGGCTGTAAAGCAGTATTTGGCGAATCAACGTCAGGGTACGCACAAGTCGAAAGAGAGAAGCGAGGTGTCTGGTAGTACGCGTAAGCTGATCCGTCAAAAAGGTGGTGGCGGCGCTCGTCGTGGTGATATCAATTCTCCGGTGTTGGTAGGCGGAGGCCGTGTGTTTGGTCCGAAACCGCGTGATTATAGCTTCAAGTTGAATAAGAAATTGAAGGCGTTGGCCCGTAAGTCGGCGTTGAGCTATAAGGCGAAGAATAACGCGATTATCGTGGTGGAAGATTTTACGATGGAAGCTCCGAAGACAAAAGAATTTATAACAATTACTAAAAACCTGAATGTGGCTGATAAAAAGTTACTTATGGTTTTACCGGAGAAGAATAATTTCGTATATTTGTCCGCTCGAAATTTAGAGAAGGCAAAAGTTATAACTGCTTCTGAACTAAATACATATGCTGTGTTAAACGCTGTTAACCTGGTTTTGATGGAAAGTTCAGTCGCTGTAGTTGAACAAAATTTTAAAGCATAAGGAGTAGAAGTAATGGGAATCATAATTAAACCTATCGTAACGGAGAAGCAAACAGCGATGACCGAGAAGTTTCCGAATCGCTATGGTTTTCGCGTTTCTCCTGATGCCGATAAATTCCAGATAAAGAGAGCCGTCGAGGAGATGTACAATGTCACGGTAGTAAGTGTTAACACGATGAACTACTCCGGAAAGCGTAAGAGCCGTTATACCAAGTCTGGTATCATTAATGGTAAGCAGGCCGCTTTTAAGAAGGCGATCGTAACATTGAAAGAAGGAGAAACAATTGATTTCTTTAGTAATATCTAAAAAAAGAAATGGGAATACGTAAATTAAAGCCCACGACACCGGGGCAGAGACACAAGGTTATTGGTGCATTTGATAAAATCACTGCAAGTACACCAGAGAAGTCTCTTGTAGTTGGTAAGAAGAGTACGGGTGGCCGTAATAACACGGGTAAGATGACCATGCGCTATATCGGTGGCGGTCATAAGAGACGGTACAGAATTATCGATTTCAAGAGAAATAAAGATGGCATTCCTGCGACAGTTAAGTCGATCGAGTATGATCCGAATCGTTCATCTCGTATCGCGCTGTTGTATTATGCGGATGGAGCGAAGAGCTATATCATCGCCCCGAACGGATTGGAAGTTGGCCAGACAGTGGTTTCAGGTAGCGATGCCGCTCCTGAGGTAGGGAATACGTTGCCTTTGGTAAATATTCCTGTCGGTACGATTGTTCATAATATCGAGCTCCGTCCGGGACAAGGTGCCAAGATGGTACGTTCCGCGGGTGCGTTCGCTCAGCTGGTTTCGAAGGAAGGCAATTATGCTATTTTAAAAATGCCTTCGGGTGAGACGAGAAAGATTCTAGCGACTTGTAAGGCTACGATTGGCGCGGTAGGAAACTCAGACCATGCTCTTGAAAAATCAGGTAAAGCCGGTCGGTCTAGATGGTTAGGACGCCGTCCTCATAACCGTGGTGTTGTTATGAACCCGGTTGATCACCCGATGGGTGGTGGTGAAGGTCGTGCTTCCGGAGGTCATCCTAGATCTCGTAAGGGCTTATTGGCTAAGGGCTTGAAAACTCGGGCTCCTAAGAAGCATTCTTCAAAATATATTATCGAGAGAAGAAAGAAATAATCTGATTAATTAAGTAAACTATGAGTCGTTCACTAAAAAAAGGCCCGTATATTAATGTGAAGCTTGAGAAGAAGGTCTTGGCCATGAATGAGTCGGGAAAGAAGGCTGTCGTTAAGACATGGGCAAGAGCTTCAATGATTTCGCCTGATTTTGTAGGCCATACAATTGCAGTTCATAATGGAAATAAATTTATTCCTGTTTTTATAACCGAGAATATGGTCGGACATAAATTGGGCGAGTTTTCCCCTACGCGTACGTTCCGTGGCCATGCGGGTAATAAGAAAAAGTAAGTTCGGTAATAACAGGAATTCAGGAATCTGGAAATAAAAAGAATCGAATAAAATGGGTGCTAGAAAAAGAATATCAGCTGAAGCAAGGAAAGAGGCTCGAAAGACCATGTACTTCGCGAAGTTGAACAATGTTCCTACCTCACCTCGGAAGATGCGTTTGGTAGCGGATATGATTCGCGGTATGGAAGTGTTCCGTGCGCTTGGTGTTTTGAAGTTCTCGAATAAAGAGGCTGCGGCAAGAGTTGAGAAATTGCTTCGTTCCGCTATCGCGAATTGGGAGCAGAAAAATGAGCGTAAGGCGGAAGCGGGTGAGTTGTGCGTTTCTTCGATCAGTGTAGATTGCGCGACTACGTTGAAGAGAATGCGGCCGGCTCCTCAGGGAAGAGGTTACAGGATTCGTAAACGTTCGAATCATGTGACATTGTTTGTAGATACACTTAGTAAAAACGATAGTCAAAATTAATTGGTAGATGGGACAAAAAGTTAATCCGGTTAGTAATCGTTTGGGAATCATCCGCGGATGGGATTCCAATTGGTATGGCGGCAGAAATTACGGAGATACTTTGCTTGAGGATAGCAAGATCCGTAAATACTTAAATGCCCGTCTCGCGAAGGCTAGTGTATCTCGTATCGTAATAGAGCGTACGTTGAAATTGATAACGATCACGGTTTGTACCTCTCGTCCGGGTATTATCATCGGAAAAGCGGGTAGTGAGGTTGATAAGTTAAAGGAGGAGTTGAAGAAGATCACCGATAAGGAGGTGCAAATTAATATCTTCGAGGTGAAAAGACCTGAGTTGGACGCGGTCATCGTCGCCAATAATATCGCTCGTCAGTTGGAGGGGAAAATCGCGTATCGTCGCGCCATTAAAATGGCTATTTCCTCTACGATGAAAATGGGCGCGGAAGGTATTAAGATCCAAATCTCCGGTCGTTTGAATGGAGCGGAGATGGCTCGTTCGGAGATGTATAAGGAAGGTAGAACTCCGTTGCATACATTCCGTGCGGATATTGACTATGCATTGGCAGAGGCCTTGACAAAGGTTGGTTTGTTGGGAGTAAAGGTTTGGATCTGCCGCGGAGAGGTTTATGGGAAGCGTGATCTCGCGCCTTCTTTCACCGCTCCTAAGGAGGCTCACCGTCGGAATGACTATGCCGGTGGTGGCAGGGAGAAGAACTTTAAGAGAAAAAGAGGAGCTAATCGTTAAACGTTAGAATTTAAGAAAGATGTTACAACCAAAGAAAACCAAGTTCAGAAGACAGCAGAAGGGCCGCATGAAGGGCGAAGCTCAACGCGGCAACCAGCTGGCCTTCGGTTCTTTTGGAATAAAGTCATTAGAGAGTAAGTGGATTACCGGTCGTCAGATCGAGGCAGCCCGTATCGCCGTGACACGTTATATGCAACGTCAAGGACAGGTTTGGGTTCGTATCTTTCCGGATAAGCCAATCACGAAAAAGCCCGCTGAGGTACGTATGGGTAAAGGAAAAGGTAATCCGGAAGGATTTGTCGCTCCTGTTACTCCGGGTCGTTTGATCTTTGAGGTAGAGGGGGTTCCCTTCGAGGTTGCCAAAGAAGCTTTGCGCCTTGCCGCTCAAAAACTTCCTGTTACGACTAAGTTCGTTGTGAGACGTGATTATGACATGCAAAATCAAAATGCGTAATTGTTATGAAGACTGCTGAAATTAGAGAACTGAGCACGAAAGAGTTGCGAGAGAGGGTAGCCGCGGAGGTCGCATCCTATAATCAGAAGAAGATTAACCATAGCATTTCTCCTTTGGATAATCCTTCTCAGATTAAGCTGCAACGCAAATTGATTGCCCGTATGAAGACAGAATTGCGCCAGCGGGAACTTAATAATAAATAATAAGTCAGTGAGATGGAAACTAGAAATTTGAGAAAAGAAAGAACGGGCGTGGTAACGAGCAATAAGATGGATAAGAGTATTACCGTCGCTGTTAAATGGAAGGAGAAGCATCCCATTTACGGAAAGTTCGTTAATAAGACGAAGAAATTCCATGCTCATGATGAGAAGAACGAATGCAATATTGGCGATACCGTAAGAATTATGGAAACTCGTCCATTGAGCAAGACGAAAAGATGGAGATTAGTTCAAATAATCGAAAAGGCGAAGTAAGATGATACAACAAGAGTCTAGATTAGTAGTAGCAGATAATAGTGGCGCGAAAGAGGCTTTGTGTATTCGCGTGTTGGGCGGTACAAGAAAGCGCTATGCCTCTGTTGGGGATGTGATCGTTGTAGCGGTCAAAAGTGTTATCCCTTCTAGCGACGTGAAGAAGGGAG
Organism: Candidatus Parabacteroides intestinigallinarum; assembly: GCA_019114945.1. Classification (GTDB taxonomy): domain Bacteria; phylum Bacteroidota; class Bacteroidia; order Bacteroidales; family Tannerellaceae; genus Parabacteroides; species Parabacteroides intestinigallinarum. The sequence continues at coordinate 9,737 of DXEN01000003.1, forward strand.
CCGTTTCTAAGGCTGTCATAGTTCGTACAAAGAAGGAAGTGCGTCGTCCGGATGGCTCTTATATCCGTTTTGATGATAATGCGTGCGTTTTGTTGAACGCGGCGGGGGATATTCGTGGTAGTCGTATTTTCGGTCCGGTAGCCCGGGAGCTTCGTGCGACAAATATGAAAATTGTATCACTTGCACCTGAGGTGCTTTAATCTCATAAATCTAGAAATAATGAGTAAATTACATATTAAAAAAGGTGATATCGTATATGTTAATTCCGGCGAGGATAAAGGTAAGACGGGTCGTGTCTTACGGATGCTCGTAAAAGATAATCGTGCGATTGTCGAAGGAATTAATATGGTATCGAAGCATACTAAGCCAAATGCGAAGAACCCTCAAGGAGGGATAGAGAAGAAAGAGGCTCCTGTTCATATTTCTAACCTGAATGTGATCGATCCGAAGTCTGGTAAGCCGACACGCATTGGTCGCCGGTTGAATGAGAAGGGTGCTTTAGTGCGTTATTCTAAAAAATCAGGGGAGGAAATTAAGTAATGAGCAATACTGCCAGTCTTAAGAAGGAGTATCAAGACAGAATTATCCCTGCTTTGACGAAGGAGTTTGGATACAAATCCGTTATGCAGGTTCCTGTTTTGAAAAAAATCGTGATTAATCAGGGATTAGGTATGGCTACGGCCGATAAGAAAATTATCGATGTCGCTATTAGCGAGTTGACCGCTATTACGGGTCAGAAGGCTGTCGCTACCGTATCGAAGAAAGATATCTCGAACTTTAAGTTGCGTAAGAAAATGCCGATCGGTGTAATGGTAACGTTGCGCCGGGAGCAAATGTATGAGTTTTTGGAGAGACTTGTCCGTATCGCCTTGCCTCGTATCCGCGACTTTAAAGGTATTGAGGGAAAATTGGACGGAAGAGGTAATTATACGCTCGGAATTCAAGAGCAAATCATTTTTCCTGAAATAAATCTGGATAATATTACTAGAATATTAGGAATGAATATTACCTTTGTAACCTCTGCGAAAACAGACGAGGAAGGGTATGCTCTTTTGAGAGAGTTTGGATTGCCTTTTAAAAACGAAAAAAAAACTAAGTAGTTATGGCTAAGGAATCAATGAAGGCCCGCGAGGTCAAAAGAGCGAAGTTGGTCGCTAAGTATGCTGCTAAAAGAGCTCAGTTGAAAGCGGAAGGTAATTACGAGGCTTTGCAAGCTTTGCCTAAGAATGCTTCACCGGTACGTTTGCATAATCGCTGTAAGATTACGGGACGTCCGAAAGGATATATGCGCCAATTTGGCATTTCTCGTATCCAATTTCGTGAGATGGCATCAAATGGTTTAATTCCGGGTGTGAAGAAGGCGAGTTGGTAGAATTGTTTTAGTTTAAATATTGTCCGGGTGGTCCGGATCAATTTAATTAATTATTTATATGACAGATCCTATTGCAGATTATTTGACAAGATTGCGTAATGCGATCAGTGCGAAGCACAGAGTTGTAGAGGTGCCAGCGTCAAATTTAAAGAAAGAGATTACGAAGATTCTCTTTGACAAGGGCTACATTCTTAATTTTAAGTTTGTAGATGATGGTCCGCAAGGAACGATTAAGATCGCCTTGAAGTATGACCTTGTTAACAAAGTTAATGCGATTAAGAAACTTGAGAGAGTTTCTACGCCTGGTTTGCGTAAGTACACCGGCTATAAGGAAATGCCGAGAGTCTTGAATGGTTTAGGTATCGCTGTTCTTTCTACCTCTAAAGGTGTGATGACTGACAAAGAGGCTCGCGATTTGAAAATCGGTGGCGAGATATTGTGTTATGTTTATTAATTAGGAGGAATTAAGAATGTCGAGAATAGGAAAATTACCAATTCATGTGCCGGCTGGTGTTACGGTTACAATTAAGGATAATGTGGTAACGGTCAAAGGTCCGAAAGGCGAACTTTCCCAGGAGGTGAATCCTGATATCAACGTTACATTGGAGGATGGAGTTATTCATTTAACTAGACCAACTGATGATAAGAACCATCGTGCTTTGCATGGTTTGTATCGTGCCTTGATCCACAATATGGTTGTAGGATGCTCGGAAGGGTATAAGAAGGAGTTGGAATTAGTTGGCGTTGGTTATCGTGTGTCCAATACAGGACAGTTATTGGATCTCTCGCTGGGTTATACGCACAATATTTATTTGCAGTTGCCTAAGGAGATAAAAGTTGAGACCAAGTCTGAGAGAAATAAGAATCCTCTTATTATCCTTGAGTCGGCTGACAAGCAATTATTAGGACAGGTTTGCGCTAAGATCCGTTCATTCAGAATGCCGGAGCCTTATAAAGGTAAGGGTATTAAGTTCGTGGGTGAGGAAATCCGCAGAAAGTCTGGTAAGTCGGCAGGTAAGTAATTTACGTAAACTGGAATTATCATGATAACGAAACAAGAAAGAAGATTAAAAATAAAGGCAGGTATACGCGGAAAAATATCGGGTACTCCGAATCGTCCGCGCCTGACTGTGTTTAGAAGCAATAAGCAGATCTATGCGCAGGTGATAGATGATACGACAGGTAGGACTTTAGCCGCCGCTTCATCTTTAAAATTGGATGTGAAGGCTACGAAAAAGGAAATCGCTGCGAAGGTAGGTGAGATGATCGCGAAGAACGCTCAAGAGGCAGGCATTCAAACGGTGGTTTTTGATCGTAATGGTTACTTGTATCATGGGAGAGTTAAAGAATTAGCGGATGCTGCACGTAACGGCGGCCTTAAATTTTAAAGAAGATGGCAAATAATAGAGTAAAATCAACCAACGACTTAGAGTTGAAGGACAGACTGGTTGCAATCAACCGTGTGACGAAGGTTACGAAAGGTGGACGTACATTCAGTTTCGCCGCTATTGTTGTCGTAGGAAATGAGAATGGAATCGTCGGCTGGGGATTAGGAAAGGCTGGCGAGGTTACGGCTGCGATCGCGAAGGGTGTTGAGGCCGCGAAGAAGAATTTGATTAAAGTCCCTGTACATAAGGGAACGATTCCGCATGAGCAATTGGCTAAGTTTGGTGGCGCCCAAGTACTGATCCGTCCGGCTTCTCTGGGAACAGGTGTTAAAGCGGGTGGTGCTATGCGCGCTGTGCTGGAGAGCGTTGGAATTACGGATGTGTTGGCGAAGTCAAAAGGCTCTTCTAACCCTCACAACTTAGTGAAGGCTACGATCGCTGCTTTGGGTGAGTTGAGAAGTCCGTTCGAGGTCGCTCAGAATAGAGGTGTGTCTGTCGAGAAAGTGTTTAAAGGCTAATTAGGGAGGATAAGTTTATGGCAACTATAAAGATCAAGCAAGTTAGAAGTAGAATTAAATGCCCTAAGGATCAAAAAGGAACACTTGATGCGCTGGGACTGAGAAAGATGAACCAAATCGTGGAGCACGAGGATAATCCTTCAATCCGGGGGATGGTTGAGAAAGTGAAACATTTGGTTTCTGTAGTAGAATAATAATAGGTTGAAAAAATAGTAATACGATATGGATTTATCAAATTTAAAACCGGCTGCAGGATCTACCAAGACTCGTAAAAGAATTGGACGCGGTCCAGGTTCTGGATTAGGCGGAACTTCTACAAGAGGTCATAAGGGTGCTAAATCTCGCTCAGGCTATAAGAACAAAATTGGTTTTGAGGGAGGGCAGATGCCTATTCAAAGACGTTTGCCTAAGTTTGGTTTCAAGAATATTAATCGTGTAGAATATAGAGCTGTTAATGTTGAGGCATTGCAAAAGTTAGCTGATGCGAAACAGTTGTCTAAGATCGGTATTGATGAGTTGAAAGAGGCAGGTCTTGTTTCTGCTTCTCAGTTGGTTAAGATTCTTGGTAATGGAAATTTGACCGCAAAGTTGGAAGTTGAGGCGCACGCTTTTTCTAAGAGTGCGGAGGCTGCCATCCAAGCCGTAGGTGGAACAGTTGTTAAACTCTAAGTCATGAGAGTTGTAGAGACAATTAAGAATATTTGGAAGATTGAGGATCTGAGAAATCGGATCCTCACCACTCTTTTATTGGTGGCTATATATCGTTTTGGAACGTTTGTAGTGCTTCCGGGTATTGATCCTAAGGCCTTAACCGCATTGCAAGAACAGACGAGAGGTGGTTTGCTCGCCCTTTTGGATATGTTTTCCGGAGGTGCGTTTTCCAACGCTTCTATTTTTGCGTTGGGAATCATGCCTTATATCTCGGCGTCTATTGTTATGCAGTTGATGGCGATCGCGGTTCCTTCTTTTCAGAAGCTGCAACGCGAGGGTGAAAGTGGACGAAGAAAGATAAATCAATGGACTCGTTACTTGACTGTGGCGATTTTGTTGTTCCAAGGACCTACTTATCTGGTGAACTTGAGTGTCCAGTTAAAAGCTGCGGGCGCCGCTTTACCGGCAGGTATTTGGTTCACGATCTCGTCTACGATTATCTTGGCGGCAGGAAGTATGTTTATCTTGTGGCTGGGTGAGAGAATAACGGATAAAGGCGTTGGAAATGGTATCTCGTTTATCATTTTGGTGGGTATTATCGCTCGTTTGCCGCATTCTTTATTCCAAGAGTTCATTTCCAGAACTAGCGAGAAAACGGGTGGTCTGGTGATGTTCTTGTTTGAGATGTTATTCCTCTTGCTTGTTATCGCGGGCGCGATTCTATTGGTGCAAGGTACTCGCAGGGTTCCTGTTCAATACGCTAAGCGAATTATCGGAAATAAGCAATACGGTGGCGCGCGGCAGTATATACCGTTGAAGGTTAATGCGGCTAACGTGATGCCGATTATTTTCGCGCAAGCGATTATGTTTATTCCGATCTCGATTGTAGGTTTCTCAAATCAGCAGGATCAGAGCGGTTTCTGGGCGGCGTTTATGGATAATACAGGATTTTGGTATAACTTCGTGTTTGCGGTCTTGATTATCTTGTTCACCTATTTTTATACGGCTATTACGATTAATCCGACGCAGATGTCTGATGACTTGAAGCGCAACAACGGTTTTATACCGGGGGTTAAGCCAGGAAAGAATACCAAGGATTATTTGGATGCTATTATGGACCGTATCACTTTGCCGGGTGCGTTCTTCTTAGCATTGGTGGCGATTTTACCTGCTTTCGCGAGAATCGCTGGCGTAAGTATGGAGTTTTCCCAATTCTTTGGTGGAACATCTTTGTTGATTTTGGTGGGTGTGGTTTTAGACACATTGCAGCAGATTGAAAGTCATTTGTTGATGCGTCATTATGACGGTTTGTTAAAGTCTGGAAGAATTAAAGGCCGTTCAGGTACGGTTGCCGCTTATTGATAGGATGATCTATTTAAAGACAGATGAGGAAATAGAGCTGATGTATGAGGCCAATCAATTGGTTGGTAAAACATTAGGTGAGTTAGCCAAGCATATCGCTCCTGGTGTCTCGACACTTCAGCTTGATAAGATCGCGGAGGAGTTCATTAGAGATAATGGTGCTGTCCCTGCTTTTTTGGGATATGCCGGATTTCCAAATTCCATTTGTACTTCTGTGAACGAGCAAGTGGTACATGGTATCCCTTCTTCGAAAATGATTTTGAAGGAAGGTGATGTTATCTCTATTGATTGTGGAACGGTGTTGAATGGTTTTGTTGGGGATTCCGCCTATACATTTTGTGTAGGGGAGGTGACTCCGGAGGTGATGAGTTTGCTGAAAACTACGAAAGAGTCTCTTTATTTAGGTATTCAGCGTGCTGTTGAGGGACACCGTTTGGGGGATATTGGTAATGCGGTGCAGACATATTGCGAGTCTCATAGATACTCGGTTGTTCGGGAATTAGTGGGACATGGCATCGGCCGGAAGATGCACGAGGAGCCTGAGGTTCCTAATTACGGGCGGCGGGGGTGTGGCTCTTTGTTACGCAGTGGAATGTGTATTTGTATTGAGCCGATGATCAACATGGGAAGCAAGAATGTCGTGTTCGAGAAGGATGGTTGGACTGTTCGCACGAAAGACAGGAAGCCTTCCGCTCATTTTGAGCATTGCATCGCGATACGTCCTGAAGGACCTCGGATTTTATCCTCGTTTCAGTTTTTAGAGGATGTTCTAGGAGATAAAGCAATTTAATTGGAAGTATATGGCTAAACAAGCAGCAATAGAAAAAGATGGAGTGATCGTTGAGGCATTGTCTAATGCGATGTTCCGTGTTGAATTGGAGAACGGGCATGAGATTACCGCGCATATTTCCGGGAAGATGCGTATGCATTATATCAAGATTCTTCCGGGGGATAAGGTAAGGGTCGAAATGTCACCATATGATCTATCGAAAGGTAGAATAGCTTTTAGATACAAATAAAAAATAAATACGATATGAAAGTAAGAGCATCTTTGAAGAAGCGTACGCCGGATTGCAAGATTGTAAGAAGAAAGGGGCGCTTATATGTAATTAACAAGAAAAACCCGAAGTATAAATTACGTCAGGGATAATTTATTATTTTTGTGAAATAATTATAAGTAAGAGATATGGCTATAAGAATAGTTGGTGTTGACTTGCCACAGAATAAAAGAGGAGAGATCGCGTTGACCTACATTTATGGTATTGGTCGTAGTGCCGCGAAGTCTATTTTGGATAAGGCTGGTGTTGATCGTGATATCAAGGTGAAGGACTGGACGGACGATCAAGCGGCTAAAGTTCGTGAGGTGATAAGCGCAGGCTATAAGGTTGAGGGTGACCTTCGTTCTGAGGTTCAGATGAATATCAAGCGCCTTATGGATATTGGTTGCTACAGGGGTATTCGCCATCGTCTTGGTTTGCCGTTGAGAGGTCAAAGCACGAAGAATAACGCTCGTACTCGTAAGGGTAAGAAGAAAACGGTCGCAAATAAGAAAAAAGCTACTAAATAATAAGAGTTAATATGGCAAAGAAAACAGTCGCAGCAAAGAAGAGAAATGTAAAAGTTGACGCTATTGGTCAAGCGCATATTCATTCTTCTTTTAATAACATTATTGTCTCTTTAGCGAACAGTGAGGGGCAAGTGATTAGTTGGTCTTCCGCTGGTAAGATGGGATTCAGAAGCTCGAAAAAGAATACACCTTATGCGGCTCAGATGGCAGCTCAAGATTGCGCTAAGGTAGCTTATGATCTTGGCTTGAGAAAGGTGAAGGTATTTGTCAAGGGGCCGGGAAACGGTCGTGAGTCCGCTATCCGTACGATTCATGGAGCGGGTATTGAGGTGACGGAGATTGTCGACGTTACGCCTCTGCCTCATAATGGATGTCGTCCCCCGAAAAAAAGAAGAGTTTAATCATTAATAGTTTCTTACACGTTGAGTTAGGAATTGTGAATAAGATTGCATATTGACCTTATCCTCTCTGTAATCGCGGCTGCACGATTCCCGACTCAATCAGAACATTAAAAAAACACAGAAAGATGGCAAGATATACTGGACCAAGAACAAGAATTGCCCGTAAATTTGGTGAGGCAATATTCGGTGCGGATAAAGTTCTCTCTAAGAAGAATTATCCTCCCGGACAACATGGTAACTCAAGAAAAAGAAAGACCTCTGAGTACGGGACTCAGCTTCGCGAGAAGCAGAAGGCGAAATACACCTATGGTGTGTTGGAGAAGCAGTTTAGAAACTTGTTCGAGAAAGCTTCTCGTTCGAAAGGTATTACGGGTGAGGTACTTTTGCAACTGTTAGAGGGACGTTTGGATAATGTCGTGTTCCGTTTGGGTATCGCTCCGACGCGTGCCGCCGCTCGGCAGTTGGTTTCTCACCGTCATATCACTGTCGACGGGAAGGTCGTAAACATTCCTTCTTACTCCGTGAAAGCGGGTCAGATTGTGGGTGTACGCGAGAAATCGAAGTCTTTAGAGGTAATAGGCGATGCCTTGGCCGGCTTTAATCATAGCAAATATCCGTGGTTGGAGTGGGATCAGGCTTCTATGAGCGGTAAGTTGCTGCATTTGCCCGAGCGGGCTGATATTCCTGAGAATATTAAAGAGCAGTTGATCGTAGAGTTGTATTCTAAATAATAATTGATTTCCATGGCGATATTAGCATTTCAAAAACCCGATAAAGTATTAATGTTGGAAGCGGACAATTTCTTCGGCAAGTTCGAGTTTCGTCCGTTGGAACCCGGCTACGGCATTACGATTGGTAATGCTTTACGCCGTATTCTCTTGTCATCGCTGGAAGGTTATGCTATTACATCCATAAAGATCGAGGGTGTCAACCATGAGTTTGGAACGATTCCCGGCGTAATCGAGGATGTGACGAATATTATCTTGAATCTGAAACAGGTTCGTTTTAAGCATATCGTAGATGACATCGAGAATGAGAAAGTGAGTATTACTGTTTCGGGTTCGGAAGTGTTCAACGCCGGTGATATTGGTAAGCAACTGACTGGGTTCGAGGTCTTGAATCCGGATTTGGTTATTTGCCGCTTGGATCCGACCGCAAGTTTCCAGATTGAATTGACAATCAATAAAGGTCGCGGTTACGTACCGGCGGATGAGAACAGGGATCCGAATGCGGATATGCATGTGATCGCTATCGATTCTATCTATACCCCGATACGTAATGTCAAGTATTCGATCGAGAACTTCCGTGTTGAACAGAAGACGGACTACGAGAAGTTAATCCTTGAGATAACTACCGATGGTTCTATTCATCCGAAAGAGGCATTGAAGGAGGCGGCGAAGATCTTGATCCACCATTTCATGCTCTTCTCGGACGAGAAGATCGCTATCGAGACGGCGGATGCGGAAGGGAACGAGGAGTTCGATGAGGAGGTTCTTCACATGCGCCAGTTGTTGAAGAGCAAGCTGGCCGATATGGATCTTTCCGTTCGTGCGTTGAATTGCTTAAAAGCCGCGGATGTTGAGACGTTGGGCGAGTTGGTTAAATTCAATAAGAACGACTTGTTGAAGTTCCGTAATTTCGGAAAGAAGTCGCTCACCGAGCTTGACGAGTTGCTTGAAAGTTTGAATCTTTCATTCGGTATGGATATCACAAAGTATAAATTAGATAAAGAGTAAGTAAAGCGATGAGACATAATAAGAAATTCAATCATTTAGGTCGTACGAACACTCACCGTAAAGCGATGCTTTCCAACATGGCTTGCTCGTTGATCAAGCATAAACGGATCTTCACGACAACGGCGAAGGCGCGTGAGTTGCGTAAGTACATTGAGCCGCTTATCACGCGGTCGAAGGAGGATACGACTCACTCCAGACGTGTGGTGTTTAGCTATTTGCAGGATAAGTATGCTGTGACGGAGTTGTTCAAGGAGATTTCTCAAAAGATCGGCGATCGTCCGGGTGGTTATACGAGAATCATCAAGACGGGCAATCGCTTGGGCGATAACGCCGCTATGTGCTTTATCGAGTTGGTGGATTACAACGAGAATATGTTGAAAGCTTCTGCCGCTAAGAAGCCGTCTAAGACAAGACGTTCTCGCAAAAAGTCTTCCGCTGCCGCTGAGGCACCTGTTGCTGAGGCACCTGCTACGGAAGCTCCGGAGACTGCGACCGAGGAGAAAGCAGCTGAATAAGCGATTCTTTTGGAAAGTGATTATAAAGAGGGGCGACCCACGTTTAAACGTGGGCCGCTTTTTTTGTGTTGTGTTTGCTTCTATAAGGTCAACGCTAAGCGGAATCCTACGCCGTGGTCACGGTAATTGGGAGTAATCGCATAGCGGCTCGTGATACGGCAATATTCCTTGTTCGCGAGATAGTTCCCTCCCCGGACCCCACGGGCGCTCACCTCGTCATCTTGACGTGTCTTATATCCGTCCTCGCACCATTCATAGACGTTTCCGCTCATGTCGTAAAGTCCTAACTCGTTGGGGCGTTTAAGTCCTACCTCGTGAAGGTTTTCTCTGCTATTACCTTTGTGCCATGCCACCTCGTTGCTATTATTGCCTCCGGCATAGTTGAATCTTTTCGAGTGGGCACCTCCTTTGGCGGCGTATTCCCATTCTGCCTCGGTCGGCAGGCGGAAGGATTTCCCGGTTATTAGGGAAAGGCGTTGGATGAAATTTTGGCAATCGTACCATGATACTTTTTCCACAGGGTAATTATCCCTTTTACAAAGACATTGCTCGTTCGTCCCCATAACCGCCCTCCATAATCGTTGAGTTACGGGAAAACGCCCGAGGTAGAAATGTGCGGTTTGCACACGAATCATCGTGAAGGAAACGCCATTTACGGTAAATTCTAAGTGGGAATGCCGGTCTTTTTCCGAGAGATTCCGGAGGAAAGTAAGGTTCTTGTCGGTTTGCTTGAGGCGTTTCACGATGAGGAAAGCGCTTTTGATGCCGTTGTCGCTAAAGGTAAATTGGCCGAACTCCTTTTTATGTGTTTGCAGGAAAGAGAGCGTTTGGTCCATCATAGGGGGTATGATTTCCTCGTATAAGCCCTCGGCGGAAAGGGATAGCCAACTTCTCCCGGAAAGTCTTTCGCCTACTTTTTGATGGATGAATCCTTCCTGATTAAGTAGCCATTCGATGTATTCCTTGGGCAAGACAACCTCGTACCGGGTATCCGGAGCGGGTTCTTTCCGTAATAAATCCCGCTGGATGTTTTCCCATTGGCGCTGGATGGATTGGTACGCCTCTTCATGCTCGGTGGCGAAGGCGAGCAACAGGCTTCCCGGCCGCATCTCCTTGTAGCAAGGCGTACCGTCCGGCATCCGGAGCCCGTCCACCAACTCGTATTCCAAGTAGTTGCAAAAGTAATTGCTCATGTCGGCCGGATAGACCATCAAGCCCGCCGACTCCTCCGGCGCGGGCGACGATGTGATTTGTATGTAGAGAGTCTTCATATCGTGGATGGTTTAAAGGAATAAAGCGAGGCGGAGCCCCACACTGGATAGACGACCATTAGAGCGCCAATAATCACGCGCTGAGGTACGGCAATTATAACCGCTACTATAACCACCACCGCGATATACTCGATTGAGCGCAAAGGTGTGATTTTTTTTGTTTGTCATCGGATTCGATGGCGAATGATAGGAATCATCACACCATTCGCTAACATTGCCGCTCATATCATAGATGTTCAATTCATTAGGCTTTTTCATGCCTACGTCATGGGGAGTGCCTTTACTGTTCTCGTGATGCCAAGCTACTTCATCCAGGTTATCGCTGCCCGCATATGTGAATCCTTTCGAATGGATACCTCCTTTGGCGGCATATTCCCATTGCGCCTCGGTCGGTAGGCGAAAATCTTTCCCGGTCAATTCGGATAGGCGGTGTACGAATATTTGGCATTCGTCCCACGAGATATTGGTTACAGGAAGGTTCTCTCCTTTTACGGTACATGGAGCTTCACTGCCCATGACGGCTTTCCATAGTTTTTGGGTTACGGGGTATTGACCGATATAAAAGTCCCGGCTGAGCGTGACTAAACGCATAGGCTTCTCATTTTCTTTTCCGTCTTCAGATCCCATATAGAAAGAACCCGCTTGTACATAGACCATCGTGAAAGAGACGCCGTTCACGGTAAACTCCTGGTTCGAGCGGAGTCGCCTCTCGTTCGTTTGTTTCTCCTTTTTTTCTTGTTGCCATAAGAGAAGCCGGTAAAAGACAGGTTTCCCGTCGACCTCGTGGAGCGCCTTCACGATGTGGAAGGAGCTTTTGATGCCTTCCTCGCTAAAGACAAACCGGTCGAACTCGCCCGGATGCTTCCGCAGGTAGTCGGTTAGTTGATGGATACAGGGAACGGTGAATTCCTCGTACAAATCCTCGGCGGAGAGGGAGAGGATGTTGTTCGCCGCTAATTTCTCCCCAACCTTTTGATAGATATATCCTTCTTGGCTAAGTAGCCACTCGATGTATTCCTTGGGTAGCGTTACCTCGTAGCGTGTGTCCGGCATGGGTTTCTCTCGCATTAAATCGCATTGGATATTTTCCCATTGGCGCAGGAGGGATTGATACACCTCTTCGTGCTCGGTGGCGAAGGCGAGCAACAGGCTTCCCGGCCGCATCTCCTTGTAGCAAGGCGTACCGTCCGGCATCCGGAGCCCGTCCACCAACTCGTATTCCAAGTAGTTGCAAAAGTAATTGCTCATATCGGTCGGATAGACCACCAAGTCCGCCGACTCCTCTGGGGCGGGCGCCGATGTGATTTGTATATAGAGTGTTTTCATCTTATCGTTGCTTTAAGTGTTGCTCTAAATCCAATATCTTGCCGTTGATTTTGCGGGAGACCTTCGGGTTGTCCACGTTCTTTACCCAGTTCGTGAAGAACGGGATATCCTTGCTCTCCATGTGGTTCCGTGCCCAATCCAAAAGCTCCTCGAAGGATACGGATGTCTTCTTCAGTCCCATATTGTCCTTGGCGTATGTCCGTAGCAACTCCTCGGTCGTTTTTTGCGCCTCCTCTTCTCGCGTTAATTCTAAGCGTGTCTCCAAGCGAAGCATTTGCGCGTCGCGTACGTCACCGATCGCTTGTAGGTCGTTCTCTTCGTTCTTCAGCCACCGGTACGAGCGTTTGTACTCCTCCGCCACTTGCAGGCGAAGCTCCTTTTGGGCGTACAAGGCCGGGAAGTATTGCTTGAACAATTTGGGGAACAAAGGCTCCACGTCGATGGAGCGCAGGTGGTGGATGTCCGCCAGTACCGCCAGGTTCAACCCAATGCGGGAGGACAGGTAATCCGCCAGCGACACCAAGTCTTGCGTCGGCTCGATCTTGAAGATGTTATAGATGCCCAACGCGTCGATCTCCGCCATGCGGTTCTCCTTCATGCGATCCTCGATGTGCAATGCCTGGAACAAGTCGATGTTGCGCGAAAGCTGCTCTTTCATCTGCCGGAAGCCGTATTGGTTAATGTCCAGCAAACCTTCGATCTCTTCGATCGCGTCTAATGCTTTCCGGGAACGCTCGTAGACGGCGTAAGCCAACGCCGCGTCGATATTCACCGGGAAGCTCAGCTCCGTCCGGTGATGAACGGTAGAGTTATAGCCGATACCCCACGAGGAGAACATCATGCGAAACGTGTTGCCATCGAAGCGCGGCTCGATAACGACGCATGGCAGGTCTTTCAGGAAATAGTGCAGCGTCTCGCTCGCATGCATCCCCGGGTTGTACTTATCGTTCCAGGCGGTGGGGTAGAAGATGACGGGGTGATCGCCCGTACGGCTGTAATTCAACGTGAAGAAACTCTCAATCCGTTGATAGACCGTATCCCAAATTTGGTCGCTCAATATCTTCCGGTTGCGTATCCGGGAATCGATGTGCACGGGGGCGATGAATATATTCAATGCCTCGGGATGCCGGCGGGATTCCTCCACCTCCTCGTACACTTGCGCGATCGAGATATTCCGTTCGTTGTGGGTCTCGGAGAAGTTCAGCAAATAACCTAATGATTGGGATTGGTTCTTGAGCAATACCAACGGGGAAACGTTTAGCGGGAACGTGCGTAATGCGTCTTGCAACAGATGATCGTGCAAGACGTTCCGGGCGTTCTCCTGCGCGACCAACATTTGCGTTTGCCGCATGGCGCGGGCTTGGAACAAGGCGATCTCCCGGTTGTTCGCCATGCCTTTTTCCGCCAGATAGGTTTGTAGTTCGGCCCTTTGCCGCTCAATATGTTCCTGGCAACGCAAGCGCCGTGCCTCCAGTTGCTCCTGAAAACTCATCCGTTTCTCTTCCAGCTCGTTTTGCCAAGCTTTCTGCTCCTTAAACAACTTGCCTTGCGGTGTCCGGCTGAAAGGAACCAGATAATCGATCAATTTGGAGGCGACCAATCCGCCGCCCATGCTGCTTAACCCTAATATGCTTAAGATATCCACCATCGCTTACTTATTTTTATCGTCCGCGTATTTCGCTTGTTGTAAATAGTTCTCGCCCCGGTCTCGCCATTTTTGGGCTTGATCCTGGTTGTGCTTGATCTCGTACTTATCGTCGCTTCGGTTGGCCTTGTCCTGGTAGATCTCCGCCTCGTGGAAGCAATTGTTCGCTTTCGCCAAATATTCGTTCTTCGTGTAGGCGGAACCGAAAGAGACGGATTCCGCGAAGGCTTCCGCCGGTCCGGAGGGCGTATCGTTCCCCGCTTCCGGATGTTTCGCCAGGAAATCATCGAACCGGTCCATGCAATACTCGAATGTCAAATCTTTCGGGTCCGTGCCTTGCGCTATCTCCTGTCCATAGGCGATCGCTTCCGCCCGTAATTCGCCCGCAGGATGCGTATCGCTTTCCATGGTTTGGGACAGGGCCTCCGAGAAAGAGCTTACGTCCATATTCCCGAGCGCGGCGTGGATGCCGGCGAAATAATCGCACGCCAATTCCTCGGCTTTCCCGTCGATGCCTTCCCAATCCTGCAAGGCACGGTGCGCGCATTCGTGCGTGTAGACCAGCGTGAGCGCGTCTTCTCCTTGGATGCCCATCTCCATCATTTGCGTCCGGTCGAAACCGAAAACGTCGTCGAAGGGAGTGCCGGGCGTGTTTGGCCAGACGCACACGCCCGTACTATCAACGACCGGTACCTCGGGCAGGTTGAAGAACGTGCAAGCGTGCTCGATGGCATCGTGTACCATTGTGTCTGGTAGTATGAAATCATACGTCTCCTGGATTTGTTGTTGCGTTTCCTGTAAGAGATTGTCTAACGCGATGTCGCCTGTTTGTCCGTAATCCGTGTTTTCCATGATGCTTTGTTTTTAGTTCCTCTTTACGCGAAGTTAAGAAAATCGGGGGAATAACGACACTCATTCTCTTAAAATTAGGATAGGCATCGTGAGGATCTGACAATGGGCATTATTAGGCCCTCACGATGGGCATTGTTGAGTGCTAAAGATGCCTATCGTAAACAGCCGATAAGATAGACCCGGTAAAGACACGTATGTGCGTTGGCATTTTAACATACGTGCGTTGGCCGGAGCACATAGGTGCGTTGGGCGATACACCTATGTGCGTGACTATTGCGAACACATGAATACGAGCTGTATCTGACCATTGAGGACATCGACCACTCTAAAATCAAGGCCAAGAGTCCGCAGACAAACGGCATTTGTGAACGCTTCAACAGGACTGTGCAGAACGACTATTCCTATAATGCCCAAAGGACGCACTCCGGAAAATACTGTTTTGGAAAAACTCCCATGCCACTTTCCTTGAAGGCATTGAGGGGGGCAAGGAGATTCTCAGTCGCAGGATGCAGAAAAATACAACCTGATGAACAGGTTATGGCTTCATCACGTTGTATGAGTGAGAATAGTCACGTATCTTCGCAGCAAACATTGGACACTTTTTTGTCCGATAGTATAGAAATTATCAGAATAAGTCTTGACTATTCCAATTCATACGAGTTTTAATGTGCGAGGCGAACCTATTGTTTGTACGCCGAAAGACGCTTACGAATGTTTTATGAAAACAGGGATGGATTACTTGGTCATGAATAATTATCTTATTCAAAAGCATAAATAACATTTTAATTTTAATAGTATGAAACGAATATTATTTTTTTCGTTAGTTGGTTTGACTTTGGTTGGTTGTGTAAGGCAGCAGGCGGAAGACACGCCTTTTAAGATGATTGAGCAGGTTGATTTCTGGAGCAGTAGAAAATTAGTGGGGATAGCCATACAACATAGCGATTCTGAACAGGAAGAACTTTTTGTCCACGACTCCATGTAGGTTTGCCCTGAAAAGTTTGATTTTGGCATTGAATGATTCGGCGGCCGC
>DXEN01000044.1 GCA_019114945.1 Candidatus Parabacteroides intestinigallinarum
TTCGCCGTGGCGGTCAGGGTAACCGTTCCGCCCTCTTGCACGGTAGCGTCCGCTATCGGCTCGATACTTAAAGCGGCGGAACCTTCCACAGAAGTAACCAAGCCGGTCTCGTCCCGCAAGGTGCCCTCGTTTGTAATCGTGTTGTAGTTCAGCGTCACCTCGGTTGTCGTGGTCGTGGAGGCTTGGATAACCACCGTACCGTTGTTTACCAAATCGCCTAAGTCGTTATCTCCGGAAAGCTCTAATTTCACGTCGCTCTCGGTCGATACGGTCACCTCGCCGGAGGTCACGCCATCCAAGTTCACGGTGATTTGCGTATCCTGCGCGCTCTCTATCGTAATCGTTTCCAGCTCCGTATCCGTAAGGGTGGAATCGGTTTCCACAACATTAACAGAATCAATTACCAAAGGCACATACAAATTAGTAGAACTAATCCTTCGACCATCCACCAACAAGCGTAAATTCATACTCCTTCGATCAGATTCCGGCATTTCCACCTCGCTTAACAAGGCTAATTCATATGTCTGCGCACCTCCATTATAATCAATTACGATTCCAGTTGGATCAGAGAGAGCAATGCGATTAATATTACCGGCTCCATCTGTCAAATATTGGACATTAAATTTAAACTCCTCATCGTTCGGTCCATACAAATGTATTTTGCCCTCAGAATCCAAGGGTGCATAAATAGATTGAACAAATATACGAATTTCTTTATCTGCAAGATCCGAAGGCATTTCGCCAATAGTAATAGGAATTTGCACCTTCTTTCCAGGCGTACCTTTGATTACATCCAATCCACAAGTAAAAGAAACAGGATCCATAAAAGTCATTACATTCCCTTTCTGATCCAACGCAGGAATTTCCGAATCTCCCCAATAGGCTTGTATGTCATAAATCAAATCTCCGGGCTGATCGGCATACACATAAAACCAATTATTAAGCCTATAATAATTATCACCCTCACGCTCTTCCATATCATCCCTGCTTGCATTCACCTCAAATACTCCATCAGCCGAAATCTCTAATGGTGTACTTCCGGCAATAACATTTCCAAATCCATATTCGAACACAACATGATTCTTCCATTGTTCATAATTTTGAATCGTGTAACGCAATGTTAAGTTCTCCTCCGTTCCTTTCTCTACAAAATAATAAATGGATTCCACTTCCCCATTAGGCTTGCTTGTATCCAAACCTGCCGCAGGTAAATAGATCGAACTAAAATCATTAGTAACAACACTTACCACCGATTCAGCCAATTCAGTTCCCTCCTCCACGATAGTATTAAAACGTCCCCATAAACTATTTTTGTAAGCTTCAACACAACCTTCCGGAACATAAACAACACAAGTAGAGCAAATTGAATAATCAAACGCAGATGCGGCACTATTTATAGTGGAAGGTATCTCACTTTTACAATGTATTTCCTCTAAAGCCGTACATCCATCAAATGCTCCAACACCCATAGACGTGTTTCCTTCAATTGTCATTTTCTTTACCTGCTCTAAGTTCCCGGACACTTCATTTTCAACACGGACTATGTATGTATTTCCATCATCCGTTGTTAAATATTCCGGAATCACCAATTCTTCCACGCCTGAAGGTACTTCTACCTCAAAAAGATATGCGATCGCTTCAAAATCCCACAAAGCGAAAGTCAGCCCATCCTGCGTATAAATCTTATTGGTCGTTCTTAAATTTAACGATTGATCACAATCAACATATTCACCCAATTGACCATACGACGAAGAGAAAGGCGAATAATATCCACTTTCCAATGAGAACTCCACGGAAAGATCTTGTCCTTTTACAGCGGTTTTAGGTGTATAATCCTTAATGCCAGCACCTATTGGATATACATTAAATTCCGTAGGAGAAGCCTCATCCTCTTCCACTATAGTAGTAAACAGGCTACCAAAGACAGATTGCTTATAAGCATCCAAATAGCCTTGAGGAACATACAACGTCACCCCACTTAAATCCTTCGTCCCAAAAGCTTCATCTATGTCATAATGAGAAGGATCTATCGCTTTGGCATGAATCTCCTTTAAACCGATTTGCTTATCTATCGAATTAGCCCCAAAATACATAACTGTATTAGGGAAAGTCATACTGGTTACATTCTCATACTCATTGAAACAACCTTGATAATTCTGCACCCAATAGTTCACCCCGTCTATTTGAACCACATTTTTCAACTCTACACTTGATGAACTTGGTTGAGTAGCTCGCCTATCGATGATTTCAAAAGAATTCATTGGACCTGAATAAGTAACCCCATCCGCCGTTGTATAAGTTCTACCTTCCTCGGCATGCAGCAACACCGGTCCTTTAACATTGGAAATGTAATATTGGGAATTGTCATCCAACCCAATACCACAACCTTCACCTCCATTATAAGCACCTAGAGATCCTCCAGATACTCCGCCTACCGTAAAATACAAAGTCTCTCCTTCCGCAATCTCAGAAGGAGCATTAATCGTTTTATTCCCCTGTATATTTGTATAAACTGGGTACATTACCTTTTCCGGAGTTTCCTCCTGCCCCCACGCCGCGAGGGAGGCGCACGTCAGCAGAGCCGCCACCAGCGAGAGCCGCCAAACTACTTCCTGTAAAAATCGTTTCATAAGCGTTGTTTGTTTAATTAATAGATTGATTGTTCTTTTTCTTTTTAACATTTGTTTACTGGCACCTTGTGGGATTAGGCACCCACACCCTTGTGGGATTAGGCTCCCACAACCCTGTGGGACGAGGCACCCGCATCCTTGTGGGACGGGGAACCGACAACCCTGTGGGACGGGGCACCGACAACCCTGTGGGACGGGGCACTGACCCCTCACCCAACCCCTCAGTCACGCTATCGCGTGCCAGCTCCCCTCCCGGGGGAGCTTTTCCTTAGAGCGGGGAAGAGGGATTCCGAGCTTATATGTTGCCGGGGCTGTCAGTTCCGCCCTCATCGCCGCCATCGTCCGCCGGCTCTCCCACGGTGAGCAGGATGGGGAAGCGGTACGTGCGCGGTTCCTTCACCAACTGATAGCCCGAGCCGATTTGCGTCGTGACGCTTAGGTAATATTGCCCGTCGGTGAGGCTCTCGGGCACCTCGGCGATTTGCTCGGTGTTCGTGCTGCGGGAGTAGAACTCCACCTTCACGGGCTGGGCGTCCGCCTCGTCCTTCGTGAAGTAGATGCCCACCGACGGGTCGTCGCCCTTCAGGAGGATGTTCGCCCCGCTGATGATGACGTTCTTGCCCGGGGTGATCTGTCCGTTCACGCTCTGGGTGCGCACGTCGGTCACTTGGTTGATAACCGGGCCGGTGGTCGCCATGTTCAGGTTGAAGGTGATGTCTTTCATCGCCTCCAGCAGCGCCTTGCCGGGGGTGAAGGTGACGCCCACGCGGTGTTTCTCCGGATCGAAGCGGGGCGACTCGCCCTCGAACGTGCCGGCGAGGTTGAGCAGCCATTGCCCCACGCCGTCCACGAGGCTCTTGCCGCCCGCGATGGCCTCCACTTTCTTTTGGTCGGCCAGGGTGAGGATGTTCTCGATGGTCTCCTTGCGATACTCGGTGCGCTCCGCCACGATGTCGGCGGCGATGTCGGTGTTGTGATACGTGCCGGTGATGGCCGGCTTGGCGGTGTAATCGCCCGGCTCTTCGGTCAGTACGTTGTCGTACAGGTCCGCGGTTAAGATAATCTTTGCCATAACTGCTCCTTTTTATGATTTATGATTTATGATTTACGAATGACGGATGAGCGGCTCGCCGCGTACGTGCGTAAACGCGGCGAGCCCGCCCACGGAGTTGCCTCCGCGAGCGGGCTCGCGTATACCTTATTATATATACGGATTACATTAGGCTTGCTTGCTTGCTTGCTTGCTTGCTTGCTAAGAAATTATCCTTCCCTGCCAAGTGTTCGATGGTAAAAAAGGTTAACGCCCTATATGTATTCTCATTCACCTCTCCTTGATTTTTATGCCTTGCGCCAAAGGTAGGGATTTCATTTGAATAAGCAAGCGGTTTTTCGATAAAAATTTGAGGAATTATGAGTTATGAGTTACGAATGACGAGGGACGAATGACGCGAAACATGGGACGGTGGAACCGTCCAACTCCGTTTAACCGTCTGGTGGAGCGTTAGCGACACCTGCGGTTCTCGCGCCTTCCGCTTTCTTCCGACCTCGAAGAGGTCGAACAATCATACGTGAAGTTGAACCTCTCCGAGGTTCTACCGGGGGTGGGATGGTTTGTCCGAAGGTGTCGCTCCGCTCCACCCTCGGTTAGACACATTCGACCTCTTCGAGGTCTAACAGATATCTGCCCCACTACCAATCAAGAATGGCGAGAGCTGGAAATTGTCAATCGTCCATTGTCAATTGTCAATTATTTTCGTACCTTCGCCCCAAGTATTCATCACATCAATCGATAAGCATCATGACACGACCAGAGGACATATCTATGAAAGAGCGACCAGCCAAGACCCTTTCCCCCGCGGATAAGTGGACCCCCAATATCCCGTTCCACGTCACCCAGGAGGAGCTATGGGAGCACATCCACGAGATCGAGCGGGGCCCCTTCATCCCCGTGGAGGAATGTTTTAAAAACATACGCCAATGGATGGAGCGGAAAAGCACAAGACAGTCATAACTTCCGCCACGTTTCAAACAAGCCTGCTCCACGTCATGAACGAGGGCATTGAATGCCGCCATTTAGCCACTAAAAGCCGTATGTACCGCAACATCATCCTCGACGCGCACCTAATCATCTACCGCATCGGCAAGGAACGCATCGAAGTGCTGGACATCGTTCATGCCGCCTCCAGCCTGCGAAGAATTCGGGATATACGGAAAATCAAGATTTAAATTACGAACAACAGGATGAGTAGACAAGAAATTGTCAATCGTCCATTGTCAATTGATTCATGACACACCCCCTGCCCCCTCTCAAGAGGGGAATGGATACTCCCGCCAATCATAAATCATAAATCATAAATCATAAATCGTAATTCGTAGCCCGTCGCCTCACCGGAAGCGTCGTTCCAGTTCCTCGTCGGTGATGATGGTGACGATGGTCTTGCCATCGGGCGTCAGGTTCGAATCGGGACAGGCGAACAGGGAGGCGATCAGGTGGTCCATCTCCTCGGTGGACAAGGGTTTGCCGGGACGGATGGCGGCCGCCCGCGCCAACGAGAAAGCGATCGCCTCGCTGACTTTTCCGGACGCCTCGGCGCCGGTCTCCATCGCGCGGTCCACGATGTCGCGCACCAGCTGGGCCGGATTGGCGTTCCCCATGCCGGCGGGAAGGCCGTTGATCGCGTAGCTGTCGTTCCCCAAGTCGCTCAGGTCGAACCCGGCGAAACGCAGACCCTCCAACAGGGCGGGCAGCACGGTGGCCTCGGCCGCGGTGAACTCGATAATCTCCGGGAACAGCACTTGCTGCGAGACGCCCTGCCGCTGCCGGATAGAGGCCAGGTACTGGTCGAACAGGACACGCACGTGCGCCCGGTACTGGTCGATGACCGCCAGGCCCGACTTCAAGGAAGTCACGACGTAACGCCCCTTATACTGGTAACAGACGTTGAGCGCCTCCGCGCCAAGCGCCTCGGGATTGAGCACCGCCTCGTCGGGCGACTCTTCCGCGGGCGCCTCCACGAACGCCTTCGACGCGATCCGCACCGCGCCGCGATCCTCCTCGAAGCCCTGATAGAGCTTCGACCAATCGAACTCCGGCCGCTTGGCACCGGACGACGACGCGAATGGGTCGTAGCCCGGGTTCACCTCCACCGCCGGGGCGCTGTAGGAGGCGGGAGCGGCCTCCGTCCCCGCTTTCTTGGCGGGGGGGTTGTAGACGGGGATATCGATCGTGTCCACCAGGTTGAAATCAATCGAGGGGATCGCGCTCGACTTCGCCAGCGCCTCCCTCACGGCGGCCACGAGGATTTGCCAGATGGGTTGCTCGTTCTCGAACTTAATCTCGGTCTTCGTGGGATGGATGTTCACGTCGATGGTAGCGGGATCCAGCGTGAAATAGATGAAATAACTGGGCTGGTCGCCCGCCGGTATCAGCTGCTCGTAGGCCTGCATCACCGCCTTGTGGAAATAGGGATGCTTCATGAAACGGCCGTTCACGAAGAAATATTGCAACGACCCCCGCTTCTTCGCCGCGTCCGGCCGGCCGATGAAACCGGTGATGCTCACGAGCGAGCTTTTCACGTCCAGCGAGAGGAGCTTTTGGTTCAGGTTCTTGCCATAGATGTTCAAGACGCGCTGGCGCAACCCCGATTCGGGGAGGTTGAATATCTCGGCGTCGTTGTGATAGAGCGAGAGGGCGATGCCCGGATTGACCAAGGCGACGCGCTCGAACTCGTTGATGATGTTGCGAAACTCCGTCTCGTTCGACTTCAAGAACTTCCGGCGGGCCGGCACGTTGAAGAAGAGGTTCTTCACCGAGAAGACGCTGCCCTCGTCGCAAGCGTCGGGCTCGACGCTCTCCACGTTGGAGCCTACCAGCGTCAGGCGCGTCCCCAGCTCGGTGCCCCGAGCCCTCGTGCGTAGCTCCACGTGCGCCACGGCGGCTATCGAGGCGAGCGCCTCGCCCCGGAAACCCATCGTATGGAGGGCGAACAAGTCCTCCGCCGAGGTAATCTTGGAGGTGGCATGGCGCTCGAAAGCCATCCGGGCGTCCGTAGCCGACATACCTTTCCCGTTGTCGACCACCTGCACCAGCGTCTTACCCGCGTCCTTGATATTGACCTGTATCCGCGTGGCGCCCGCGTCGACGGCGTTCTCCACCAACTCCTTCACGACCGAGGCGGGGCGTTGTATCACCTCGCCCGCCGCGATCTGGTTGGCGATATGATCCGGAAGTAAATGAATTACGTCGCTCATCCCCACAGCATGAACCAGAACAAGGCGGCCAATACCACCAAGATCACGATCAACCTTACATTCTTGTACCGCCGACCGCGGGGGGTCTCGCCCTTATCCAAACTCTTCTTCAGGTGCGAGGTACCCTCGATAAAGGTCCCCTTGATATGGGGTTTGTATTCCTCCAAGGGCTCCTCCATGCCCAACTCGCGCTTGATCTTGCTCACGCGCTCGGCCATCTCCTCCTTATGGGGGTCGTAATAGATGGGCTTATGCTCGAACTGGCGCGG
Source organism: Candidatus Parabacteroides intestinigallinarum (assembly GCA_019114945.1). GTDB lineage: Bacteria > Bacteroidota > Bacteroidia > Bacteroidales > Tannerellaceae > Parabacteroides > Parabacteroides intestinigallinarum. Next base: position 7,151 of record DXEN01000044.1, read on the forward strand.
CTTGCGCATATTGTAAAACGAGAAAAGTGCCATAACCTTACCTTATTATAAATATCTAAATACGCCGCTAATGTACGAATTTATTGCTTCTCTTTGGAATATCCTGAACTTTTCTTTTCACCACCTTGTAGATGTCCGTCTTGTCCTTGGGGCGGATGTAATCGAACCACGAGAAGTCCTTCAGGAACTTCTGCTCGGGCGTCAGGTCGGGGATGGGCGTCATGGTGCCCATGGGGCTCGGCCAAATCTTCAGCCTATCCAGCTTGTTCTCCTTGAGCCACATCGTCAGGAAGCCGCTCTTGGTCTCGTTCATCCCAACCATCGAGCCGTCTTTCTCCATCGGGAAGAAGATAGACTCCGCGTTGCCGGATACGTCGATGCGCCTCACCGCCTGCCCCTCGAAATAAGCCATCAGGTCGTTTCCCTTCAATTGGTTGAACGAGACGGAATCGACCTGCTGTATGGCGAAAGCGAACTGCTTCACGTGGGCACGGTCGATCGAGCTATCGTTCATGAAGATAAGAATCGTATCACCAAAAATCTGGTACTGCTCGTTCCAGACAATAGGCTCGGTAAACATATACAATACGGAGTCCCTCGTATTGAACTGCATGGAGTCGCACACCCCCTGCAAATCCGTCCGGTAGAAACGGACGCCGTAATACGCCTTTATCTCCCGGTAGGTAGAATCAATGGTTACCATCCGCAACGTATCGGCGTGCAGGAAGAGCGTATCGCCCTGGCTATACTCCAGGAAACGGGCGCTATCGGTAGCGAAGGCGTAGTCCGTCCGCTCGTCGTAGAAGCCATATTCCCCCTCCAAGGTAACATGCCGCGCCGTATCCTGTATGCTCATGCCGCCAAAAGCCTCGCCAAAGCCCACCTTCCGGTCGTACGCGATGGAATCGCCCGTCAGCACGCGATCTCCCGACACCACCCGCGAGCGGTCCAGCAACATCGACATATCGTTCACCGTATCGTACCAGCCCCTCGACGAATAAATCGTGCCGCTATCCGACACGATGACGGAAGGCCCCAGTATCGTCGCGATCTTCGTGTCCGTGCGGTAATGCAACGTATCGGAATACAAGGTGAAACGCTCGTTCTCCAGACGGACGCTATCGTTGAAAACCGCCAGCTTGGTGCTCGGCGAGTACTGGCCGTAAAAAGAGGAGAGTTGGTTCAAGGAATCGACAATCAAGCCCCCCTCGAAGTAGTAGCCGATATCCGGCATCCGCTCATAGTTCAGGCTATCCGTGAACAGCGTGACCTGCCCGTTCTCCATCCGCACGTTCTCCCGCAAGTAAGCGATCCGCGTGTTGCCATCATAAAACAGGTAATTGCCATACACGAACAAGGTATCGCCTTGCTCCATGCGGACATTGCTAAAGGCCTCCAACGAGTTGGTCGCCTCAAAGAAATAGGCGCTATCGCAATACATATAGGAACTATCGTGGCGGAAACAGACATCCCCGTTCAGGATCTGGGCGTCCGCGTTTCTCTCCTTATCGAACGACAGCGTGTTCGCGTGCTCCAAATAAACCTTTGTCCGCTTGGGCGCCACACTGTCCGGAGCGACAACCGCCACGCTATCCGAAACCGCCCTGTCGCCCATCACGGTATCCGGAACGGCCACGCCCATCGCCACGCTATCCGCGACAGCGGCCACCCGCACGCTGTCCCGCTCTTGCGCGAATGCCGCGAAAGAAAGCGCGAACGACAACACTACAGCCCATAAGCCTCTCGCCCAGCTCATTCCTTCACCCAGCCCGGATATTTAAAATCACAATTCCGCCAGCCCTCGCTAATACGGACGTATGTGGAGCGTTGCTTCTCGATAATCCAATCGTTCAGCAACTCCTCCTTTTTCCGTGCCTCCACGATAGACTTCAGCGCCTGGTAGTCGTCGGCCAAGTTCGCCTTGTGCCCCTCCACCCGGGCCCTCAACTTAACAATCGCCACGACCTCCTTTTGCTTGTCCGTCAACATCGTGAACGGCTTGGAGATATCGCCCACCTCCATCTCGTAGACAATCTTACCAATCTCCTGCGGCAGCTCCTGCATCTCGAACTTAGGTGTCCCCATATGCGAGCTCTCGTAGTCCTGATTGACCATCAAGCCCTTGTTATTACGGGTATCCTTATCATACGAGAGGAACGTGGCCGCCTCGTCGAACGTGAACTTCTCGGCTTTCAAATCGTTGTACAACGAATCCATACGGGCCATCGCCTCCGTCAATTCCGTATCGGACACCCTCGGACGCAACAGGATATGCCGGCAATTGATGCGGTCGCCCCGCTTCTCGATCAATTGGATAATGTGATAACCATACTCCGTCTGCACGATCTGCGATACCCGTTTCGGGTCTTTCAAGTTAAACGCCACGTTGGCGAACTCCGGGAGCAACTGGGTCTTGCTCATGAAACCCAACTCGCCGCCGCGAGCGGCCGATCCCGGATCCTCCGAGTACAAACGGGCCAACGTGGAAAACTCCATCTTGCCGCTGTTGATCTGCTCGGTAAAATCGCGTAAGCGTGCCTTGATCGCGTCAGTCTCCTCGAACGGGATCTTCGGTTCCATCGTAATGATTTGCACCTCCACGGTTGTCGGTATGTTCGGCAAACTATCCTGCGACAACTGGCTGAAATACCTGCGCACCTCCGACGGCGTCAACTTCACCTCCCCTACGATCTCCTGCTGCATCTGCTGCACGATCTGCTGCTCGCGCACGATTTCCTTCCGTTCCTCCTTGATCTCAGAGAATTTCTTTCCGAAATATTCCTCCAGTTTCTCCCGCGAGCCGATTTGGTTCACCGCCATATTCATCCATTGGTCCACGGTCTGGATCACGGAATTCTCGTTCGCGGTAATACTATCGATCTTCGCCTGGTTCAGATACAATTTTTGAATCGCCATCTGTTCCGGGATAAAGCAATATGGATCACCATCCAAACGCTGCCCTTCCTGCTGAAGGTACAAACGCTGTGTCTCCACGTCGGAACGCAAAATAGCATCATCACCAACCACCCACACGATCTCGTCGATCACATTGTCTTGCGCCATTCCCCAATAGGAGCAGCAAGCCAGAATGAATACAGTCAAAATCTTTCTCATCATGCTTTCTATTTATAATTTT